>CAZSKV010000054.1:0-7949 GCA_964607495.1 uncultured candidatus Brocadiaceae bacterium | reverse complement strand
CCGTGACGCACGCCATCAGGACGCACGAAGAGCGTGTCCGCGAACGCAGTCTTCGGGATCACGAGGCGCCAGCGCGCGGTGTTCTTCGGCCCGGACCCGGTGGTCGCGAGATCGGCGGTGAACGTGCCGCCGGCACCGACGGGCGCCGGCACGTACTCGAGGCCGTAGAGCCTGGCACTGGTGCTGTTCGCCAGACCTCTCGTCGAGGCCACTTGCGGTGCGCTCACAGGTGTGTTGTGGAGCAGCAGCAGCGTCGACTTCTCCATACCGGCACCGGGATCGACGAACCTGGCCTCGTAGACCATTTCGCCCGCGACGCGCGTGGGGTCGCTGATCCGCTTCGCGTCCTCGAACGGCGTGTACTCGTCCGTGCCACCGACCATCAGCCCTCCGGCCAGGCGCTGCACCGAGACGCCGGCCGCGAGACCGCCGGTGCCATCGGTCAGGTCCATGCCCATGATCTGCACCGCGATCGGCCGGGATTCGGGCAGGGCCGCGGGTCCGGTGTAGGACTCGGGTGCCGCGGTGTAGGCGTGGACCCTGAGCGCCACGTCCTGAGTGGTCACGCCAGCCGGGTCGCGCACCGCGCGGAGCAACTCGGGATGCGTGACGGCGCGCACGAGCGGCAGGCCCTCGGGGTCCTTCGCCGCATCCGCATAGTTGCGCAGCGCGGGCATCGGCACGAGTTCGCCGTGCAGGTTGATGACCAGGGCATTGCGGTAGCGGTCGGGCGTGCTGGCCATGTCCTCGAGCAGCAGGCGCAGGGTCGGTTCCTCGGACATGTCCTGGAGCTCGGGAGGCGGAGTCACGTTGTCGATCTGCGCCTGCAGGATCTCCGCTCGTCGCTGCCGGACGGTGGCCACGCGCGCGTCGTGCAGCGCCCGCTCCTCCGGCAATCGCATCGCGTGGTTGTGCTGGTCTGCGAGTGCGTACGGCAACGGGTTGACCTGGGCGTCGTATCCGTTCCGCTCACCGATGTCCGTGGCGATGCGGCCGCGGATCAGGTCTGGCACGTAGTAGAAGCCCGACGCGCTACCGCTCGGCATCATGCCTGGATACCAGTATACGTAGGGGACTTCGGCCTGGCTGTCGGTGGCGACGTTCACGTAGGGCCTATAGAGCTGATCGCGACCGTAGGAGGTCTTCGTGATCCAGTGGGTACGGAACACCAGCCCGGGGTTGCGGCTCTCGAGGTCGCGAAGCGTCGCTTCCACGAACGGCCGGATCGACTCCATGTGCACCCACCAGCCGGGGATGTTCTCGATCGCGAGCACGAACAGGTCGAAGGTCTGCGACGCCGGGTACCCGTTCGAGATGGATTGCACGACCGACGAGAGGCTGGCGAGCGGTCGCGGACTCGATCGACCGTCGAGACGGCTGATCGTGACCGTCACGTAGCGCAGGGTCCGGTTCTCGCCGCCCGGGAGCCGGGTGATCTTGATCGTGCGGTACCAGGTCCATGTGCCGGCCTCGCGCCAGTTCTGCGACAGCGGGTGGTCGGGGGCCACGGGGGCGTTGTTCTTCTGGGCGATCGTCATCACCGGGTTGGGCCCGGCGGTGTCGTTCAGCGAGTCGAGATCGAAGGCGGCATTGCCTTCCTCGAGATCCACCTTGGCACGCACTTCCGAGAGGATGCGCTGCGCCGCGTGGAACGCGAACACGCGCTCCTTCTGGCTACGCGTCGCCTTGTAGCTCATCGCGATGTGGCTGATGAGGATCACCGCCATCGTCGCGATGATCGCGAGGCCGGCTGCGAGCTCGGCGAACGTGAACCCGGAAGCGGAATGGCGGCGGTTCATATGTCCTTCGCATCGACGATGCAGGTGAGGTCGGAGACGGCGCGCTGGCCGCGCTCGTGGATGTCCAGCAAGGTCGAGTGCAGCACGACCTGGCGTCCGCTCGAGGAGCCGACGATCTGCACCTCGAAGCCATGGGGGAAGCCGTCACCGGTACTGTCCTTGACCGCGAAACGACCGATGCCGAAGCGCGCAGCCGGACTGTGGATGCTCGCGATCGAGTAGCCGCGCCCACCGAGCATCGCGTTCTTCGAGCGTTCGGTGTCGCGGCGGAACACCCAGGGCAGCGTCCGCGGCGCCACCGGCGCCACGCTCAGGTCACCGGCACTCAAGTCGATCTGCCGGATCGTCCCGATCGTGGCTGGATCGGCGCCGAGCACCCATGCGAGCTGGACGCGCGGGTGTTTCTCGCCATCGGTGCCCGCCGTGCCGAGCGCCAGATGCGAGAGCACCTCGGCGCGATCCGCGAGATCGGTGATCTGATCGATCTGGTCCCCGTCGGCGAGCGGCTCACTGATCCAGCGGAACATGTCGACACCGCCGTGCGAGCCGGCCCTCGGTCCGCCGTCCGTGACGGCGAGGCCGTAGTGCACGAGCCGGTAGACGTCGACGTGGTAGGGCGTGCCGCTCGAGGCCTGGAACTCGGTCGTCCAGGCGTGGCGCGCGAAGAGCAGGTCGTTGCCGGTCTTGGAGCGCGCCGTGGCCTCCCGCTCGGGGATGCCGGTGGCATCCACGATCGGCAACGCAGTGGAGATCCGGCGGCTGAGGCCGGTGCGATCGAGCCGCCCGAGATAGGCGTTGCCGATGGCGTCCCCTTGGAACACGCGCACCGACGAGAGGAGATCCGCGCGGACCTGATCGAGGATCGCCTGGTTCAGCTCCGTCGCACGCACGAGGTTGATCGCGTACTGCTGCGAATCGGAGGAGCTGACCAGGAGCATGCTGACGATCGTGACGACCGTCGACAGGATGCCGAGACTCATCAGGAGCTCGAGCAGGCTCGAGCCCTGGTCACGAGCGGTTGGTGTGCTTCGGCTCAGTTCCATCCGTTTCCCCCAGACGTGGACGCAGAACAGTGTCAGCGACACTATCGGCGCGGGGGGGCCGACCGCATGAGGCATTCCGGGCCCCGGCGGCCACGGCTGCAGCGGGTCCGGGGCCGGGACGGTCTTCAGCCGGGACGCACGCGCGTGGCACCGCTGCGGTGCCCGGAATGATCGCTCACGCTCACCGACAGCCGCAGCAGGAATCCCGGTGGCAGCGCGCTGCCGAGCTTCCAGGTGATCGCCGTAGGCGTGACGTTCGCGAGCGGGAGCGCCGCGAGGAGGTCGAAGGGGTTCGCGAGCGGCGTCCCCCAGACCGAGATCCCGAGGCTCGCGGGGTCCAGATCCTGGATGCCATCGGGATCGGCGATCACGAGCTCGAAGTTGCCATCGGCCGGAATGCGGAGCGCGGCGAGCGGCGTGCCCGCCGTCTGATTGCCGGCATGATTCAGGACAGTGACACCGTCCACATCCGCACTGCCGGTGCTCGGATCGAAGATCAGCACGTTGCGGCTGTCGCGGTCGACACCGGAGACCAGGTCGACGAGCCGGACCTGGGTGATCTGGTTGAGCTTGACCTTGCCTTGCAACACCAGAGGGTCGCCCTTCAGGTCGGCGAGGTCGAACGCATCCCCTCCCGCGCGCACGAGATCCAACGCGTTGGCGAGCGGGTAGACGGGACACACGCCGCCCAGTCCCGTATACGCGCCGACGGAAACGACGCCGAAAGGCCCAGGCTGCGTCTGCGGCCCGTAGTAGGCGCTCGGGAAGCGTGCGAAGTCGACACCGTTGCTGCTGACCTCGACGAAGCAGGTCTCCGCGAACGCGAAACCGACCGGACCGGAGAAGAACGGGTTCTCCGCGACGACGAGGTCGGCCCCGGGACCGTCGACGATCGTGACCGCGAAACCGAGCGTCACGTAACCCCCATTGCCGAGGGAACAGACCTGGCTGTCAGGCGCACCGAGCAGGTTGGCGGTCACAAACGTGCCGCCACCCGCACCGGCCTTGTTGTCCACGGCGATCACGCTGGTGGCGTGGACGGACTGCGAAGAGAGAGATGCCGCGGTACAGACCGCAGCCAGGAAGTACGTACAGGGTTTCATGTCTGGTCTCCGAACCTCGAGAGACGGGAAAAGAACAACACACCCCGGCCATCGTCTTCTGGCTCGCGCATCGCCCTACTCGCTGCGCCTTCCCAGGTCTCCCACACGGAGACCCAGTGGCTTCCTGCAGCTTTCGTCCGCGCTCACAGCGGCGGGTCCGCGGAGGTCTTGCACCTCGCTTCCGAGGACCGGGAACAGGCCGGTCGATGTAGCGGTGCACGGCGAGCGGCACAAGGGTTGACCGCCTCGACCCGCGGGCAGGGGCGCATCACAATGCTGCAATGCTCCGCACCTTCGTTGCCGCATCCCTGCTCGCCTCGGCCATCTCCGGCCAGATCCCCCACGGCCACGCGCTCGTCGCCTGGAAGCCGTCGAACCCGACCGCGACCGGCGGATTCCGGCTCGTGGATCCAGCGGGCGTGAACCAACCGATCACCGGCCTCGCCGCTGCGACGGTCGGCACGACCCGCTGGGACGGTGCCCAGGCGGTCGCCGTGCTCGGCAACGGCGACGTCGTCGCCGGCCTCGGTGTCGACAACCGCAGCGGCAGTGCTGCCGTCCCGCTCGAGCTGCGCCGGATCCACATCCAGGGCACGAGCGCGACTGCGGACCTGCCACAGGCCACGCTGATGCAGGTGCCCGTCGGCGAGATCTGGAAAGTCAGCGACATCGAAGAGCGCAGCGATGGTGCGCTCCTGGTCGCAGCCACCCAGGTGCTCACGACCTCGAACCCGATGCCACTGACTGCCGCATTCCTGGTCGCCGGTTCGACCGTGCTGCCGCTGCCGCTGGGCGGCGCGCCGTTCGGCTCGCTCTCGGCGATCGCCGACGCGGGCGACCGCTTCGTGATCGCGCTGCTGCAGAGCGCGGTGATCGTCAACGTCGACCTGTGGTCGATGCCCTACGCCGCAACCGGCACGCCATACCGGATCTGCACGTTCATCCAGACGGCGGCTGTCGGCGGACTGCGCGTTGATGTCGATGGCACGATCGTGGTCGGCGTCAAGTTCCAGGGCGGTGCGCTCGCCCGCGTGCCGCACGCGCCCGGCGCGACACCGACACCCGTGAGTGCGACGCCGACCAGCGTCGCCGTGAGCGAGATCCAGCCGGCTTCCGGACTTGCGGCCGTGTTCGCGCAGCCGTCACTGATCGCCGGTGCGCTGCATCTCGTCGACTGCAATGCCGGAACGGCGACGCAATGGGCAGCCACGGTCGTGCGCGATCCGGTCGACGTCGCGCTGCGCCCGAACCCGGCGGTCTACGGCCCGGCCGTGGCGCCGAACGGCACCTGGCTCGGGACAATGGGCGGCTGGCCGGCACTCGGCAATTCCGCGCACACTTTGCGGCTGGGTGGCAAGCCAGGAGCCCTCGGTGCGGTGTTCGCGAGCGGCAAGCGCAGCCAGATCAGCCTGCCCTTCGGCACGTTGCTGCTGGATCCCGCGCTGCTCGTGCTGGTCGGCTCGACGGCGATCCCTGCCAGCGGCCAGACGACGATGGCACTCCCGATCCCGAACAACGCGGGGCTGCTCGGCCTGGCGCTGCCGATGCAGCTTGCGGCTGTGGAGGCTGCGCAGAACACGCTGCGGCTCTCGCGCGGCCTCGAACTCGTGGTTCAGTAGCCGGATACTGGTCCCTTTCGCTGGGCAATCTTGACAGAGGCCCGATCCCTGGTTGGTGAACCCTGGATCCGGCACAAGCCATGGGGTCCGGAGCCACCTGCCCAACGAAAGGGACCAGTATCTACTTGTCGCGGGGCATGATCGCCGGACCGGGCTCGGCAACCCCGTCCTTCCCCACCTTGAACGGCACCGGCAGCTTCGTGACCGGATCGAGCTCCGTCACCGCGTCCTTCTCCGGGTACTTCGGCTGCTCGGGCTCCTCGCTCTTCACGAGTGCGGCGCGGCCCTTGTCCCCGATCCGGAACAGCACCGAGCCGGGTGGCACTTTGGCGTCCTTCGGCGAGGTCTGCGGACGGAAGATCCGCATGTCGGTCAGGAAGAGTTCGTAGCCCCCGGCCTGACGGCTCCTGCTGCTCGGATAGGTCGAGGGAGTGAGCGCATCGAGGCGGCTGTTCGGGAACACGATCTCGCTCTCCTCGCGCAGGGACGCGTCGAAGTAGCGCTTGCCGTGCGCCTCGATCAGGTCGATCGGCACGCTGATCTGACCCCGCTCGCGCGCGCCGTCGTCGCCCACGTGCCAGATCAGCAAGCCCTCGCGGAAGAAGTCCTGGTCGAAGCCGATCCGGTTGCGCACCTCGAGCAGCAGGTACTCGTCGCCGGTCGGCGTCAGCGGGATCTTCAAGGCCTCCTGCGTGCGCCCTTCGACCGCGCGCAGCGCCACGTGCTGGCGCTCGTTCGGCAGCACCGTGCGCGCCGTGAGCCAGCCCATCCGGATCTTGCACCACGCGCACATGTGGAAGGGCCGGTCCGGACCCGAGGGCGGCGCGCCGAGGTGGCCGATCGCCATCACGCAGAACTCGCCGACGCCGGTCCGATGGCCGTAGCCGTAGAAGTCCGGCAGGCCGAGCATGTGTCCGAACTCGTGGCAGTGGACGCCGATCGAGGCGAACTTCTCGCCCCCCTCCTCGATGATGTAGTACGGCACGTGCCGGCCGCCGACCTGCACGGAAGAACGATGCGGCCAGAGTTGGCTGCCGCGCAGGCTCTCGCGCTCGCCGGCGTAGAGGAACACGACGCCGTCGAACTTGTCGAGCGCGTCGGCGCCGAAGCGGTCGCGCGCGAGCTTCAGTGCGTCCTGGAACACCGTGCGCGTGCCCGGCTCACCGCCACCCATGTCCTGCGCGTCGTAGTAGGACCAGGTCTCGGGCACCTGCACCCAGTCGAAGACCTTGCCGGTCACGTCGAAGGTGCCGACCGACATCTCCTGGTAGTAGTCGCGCAGGGAGCCGTAGGTCTTGCGGCCGTCGGGGGCGAGTGCGTACTCGCCGCGCGAGAACAGGATCCGCTCGAAGTCCTTGCTCGCGTACTTCGCGTGGTGCTTGCGGTCTGCGAACTCGACGAGCAGCACCGCGAGCTTGAAGCTCTTGCCCCGCCAGTCGATGACCTCCTCCTCCTTCGCACCCACGGGCTTCAGCGCCGGGCTCAGCAGGCTCTCGGGCCGTTGCAGGTGGACCGTGAACTTCAGCTTCTTCTCGAGGAGCTTCTTCATCGCCGAGGTCGACGAGAGCAGGATGCCGTCGATCTTGGCGAAGGTGTCACCGACCCGCATGCCGGCCTTGGCCGCACCCGAGCCGGGACGGACGCCGGTGACCAGGAAGCTGCCGCTCGCGCGGCGCACCTCCCACCCCGGATCGCCGACACGATCGCTCTCGCCGAGCTCGACCACGACGTCGCGCCGCACTCCAGGCCGCTTGACCGAGAGCTGCACGGGCTCGCCGACGCGCAGGCCGGCGAGCGCACGCTCGAGGTCGTCGGCGTCGGTCACGCGGAACCTGCCGATCTGCCGCACCAGGTCCACGGGCAGCAGGCCGGCCTGGGCTGCCGGGCTGCCCGGATCGGTCGTCTGGATCTCGGCAGCGCCCTGGCGGAAGGCACCGAACCGGATCCCGAGCACCGGGCGCAGCTTCGCCGGGCCCTTGCTGACCACGCCCGTCAGGGTCTCGATGGTCTTCAGGTCCGGCGGCAGCTCGGTCGCGACGCTCGGCAGACTCTGGGCCGCGAGCGCGCAGACGGCCGCGAGGAAACCGAATCCGCAGTGCAGCGCGCGCCTCATCGCTTCTCGAGTGCGACCTCGGCGAACCCACAGTGCCCCGGCCACCCGGTCCCCGTCGCGCGTTCGAGGACCGTGATCTCCAGTTTGCTGGCCTGCACGAGACCACCGAGCGGGATCACGGTGGGCTCCAGCTCGTCGGCGGCGAGGTCGCACTCGAACGGTTTTTGGATGCCGGACACCTTGACCAGCACCTTGGTGATCCGGTCGTGCTTGTTGCGGTTGATGGGCATGCCGTTCGCCTGCGTGAGCACCAGCGTGTTGGCCTTGATCGG
>CAZSKV010000053.1:0-7326 GCA_964607495.1 uncultured candidatus Brocadiaceae bacterium | reverse complement strand
GGATCGTCCCGTCGCCGGACTGGGCGGCCGCTGGGATCATGAAGAGCAGACCGAGGACGAAAAGGCCACGAGGGGGCGGCTTGTGCATGGACGTTCCTGGCGGATGGGGTTGCGGTTGACAGAACCAGAGCGTCATCTGCGCCCGCATTCCCCAAGCAATCCGGTGCTCGTCAGGGTTTTCTTTCAGCTCAGCGGCCGCGGGCGCGTGCGGACTCGACCTCGCGCAGCCAGGCGGTGGCCTTGGGTGCCTGGACGCCGTTCTCGGTCAGCACCTGGATGGCGGCGCGGAAGGTCTTCTCGGCCTCGGCCAGCTCGCCGCGCAGCATCAGGCAGCGGCCCAGGCTGGTCATCGCTTCGCCCCGCTGCGACGGGAAGTCCGGTCCCGATTCCAGCATCTCGGCGATCGCCTGGCGCAGGTGGGGTTCCGCAGCCGCCGGTTCCCCGAGGTTCAGCAGGCAGATTCCGAGGGCGCGACGGTACATCACCCGCTCCTTCACTCCGGCGCGGTCGGCGTGGGGCAGCAAGGCGATCAGCACCTCGCGCGCGTCCTTGAAGTGCGCCATGCGGAAGTGCGCGAGTCCGACCATGCCGCCGACGTCCACCACCGTCGGATCGTCTGGCCCGAACGCTTCGAGCAGCGTGGCGCGAAGGGGTGCGGCCTCGAGGAGCACGCGCTCGAACTCCCGCCGGGAGAAGGCCGCCACGAGCGCCCGCACCTGTTCCTTCTGGGCCTTGGCCGGGCCGGCGGGGGGCTGGTCCGGGGGCGGGCCAGGTTGGCTGGCCGCGGCCTCCGCCAGCCGCTCCTCGAGCAGCGCGAGGTTGTAGTAGGCCGCGGACTGGCTCGCCGCGAGGCCGGGAGCCACCCTCTTCGCCTCGGCGAGCATCGCCTGCGCGCCCTCGTGGTCCCCGCGCTGGCCGAGCAGCTGCGCGAGCTGCCGCCGGATCTCGACCGCCCGTCCGGTCTCCTGCTCACCGATCTGCTGGGATTCCTCGCGCCAGGCGCGCAGCAGCTTCTCGGCTGTGGCCGGTTCGCCGCAGCGCACGAGCATCTGGGAGTGCTGCAGCCGGGCTTCCCAGAGCACCGGCAGTCTCGGCAGGCAGCGGGCGGTCACCTCCGGCAGCAGGGCCTCGCTCTCGCTCCTGGCCGTCTGCAGGTCGCCGGCAACCAGCAGCAGGCCTACCCGGAGCGCCCGGAGCCGCATGCCGTCCACCGTCTCCGCGAGCTGCAGCTCCCGCACGAGCTGCAGGCCGCGGTTGGCATGTGCGAGGCCGGTTTCCGCCTTGCGCAACGACAGGTAGGTCTCGCCGAGCACGCGCCGCAGCCGCAGCTCGGCCTGCGGTGGTCCGCGCCAGTTCTCGAGCCGCGTGGTCAGCGTGTCGAGCAGGTCACTGAGCCGGACGTCGGGGTCGCCGCCGTGGTTCAGGTTGGGCGCATTGAGCAGCGAAGTCAGGACCCGCTCGACCGCCAGCGCGACGCGGCTGCTCTCGATGGCGTGACGCGTCTCGAGCTTCTCCGCGGCGTTCGCGGCCCGCGCCGCGTCGAGCAGGTGGAGGGTCACGCCGAGGCTGCCGAGGATCACGATCAGCAGACATGCGAGCGCGAGCGCGAGCGCGGGCTGCCGCCGTGCGAACTTGGCCAGCGCGTAGGCCGTGCTCGGGGGCCGGGCCGAGATGGGTTCGTGGCGCAGGAAGTGCTGCAGGTCGGCCGCGAGCAGCGCGGCGGACGAGTAGCGCCGGTCGGGCTCCTGCGCCATGGCCTTGGTGACGATGCACTCGAGGTCGCCGCGCAATTCCACAGAGTGCTGGCCGAGCGGCACCGGAGTACCCGAGGTCACGAGCTGCACCATCGTGGCGACGCCCTTCCCCGACGGGTCGAACGGCAGGTGGCCAGTCAGGAGCTCGTAGGCGACGACGCCGAGCGAGTAGAGATCGGTCCGCAGGTCGATCCGCCCGGGATCGAGCGAGAGCTGCTCCGGACTCATGTAGGCGAGCGTGCCGAGCAGCTGGTCGTGGAGGGTGCGCAGGGTCTCCGGCCGGAGGTCGGCGTCGGTCGCGCGCGCGATCCCGAAGTCGACGACGCGCGGCTCGCCGTCGGCGCCGACCAGCAGGTTCGCCGGCTTCAGATCACGATGCACGATCCCCCGCTGGTGGGCATGGTGGACGGCATCGCATACCTTCGCGAGCAGGAGGACCCGGGCGCGGACCGACAGGCCGGCGGCACGGGCATGCTGATCGAGCGGTCGGCCGTCGATGAACTCCATCACGAAGTAGGGCCCGTCGGAGATGCTGCCGGCCGCGAAGATCCGCGCGATGTGGGGGTGGTCGAGGCGCGCGAGGATCCGCGCCTCGGCAGTGAAGCGCTCGCGGAGCTCGGCCGCGTGCGGCCCCGGCCGCAGCAGCTTGATCGCAACCTGCCGGCGCGGGTCCTCCTGTTCGGCCGCAAACACGATGCCCATGCCGCCGTCGGAGAGGCGCCGGATCAGGCGGTAGCCCGGGATCTCCGGCAGTGCCTCCGTGGCCGCTTCGCCGAGGGCTTCGATCCCTGCGGCAACCACGGGCTGCCTCCAGTCCACGGTCCCGGCGTCCGCCGCGAGCATGCGCTCGAGCTCGGCGCCGAGTTCCTGGTCCGCGGCGGCAAGTTGCGCGACGAGCGCGGCGCGTTCGCCGGGTGCCGCGGCCGTGACCCTCGCGAACCAGCCCGCGAGTGCGGAGAAGCGCGCGCGATCGTCCATCATCTGCGGAACCGGGTTGCGAGCCATGCCCTGGCCATGCGCCAGTCGCTCGTGACGGTCATGTGCGAGATCCCGAGGCACTTCGCGGTCTCCTCGATCGTGGCGCCGCCGAACACGCGCAGCTCGACGACCTTGGCCTTGCGGTCGTCGAGGCGCGCGAGTTCCTGCAGCGCCTCCTCCAGCTCGAGCAGCTGGGCGGGATCGGTCCCCACGGCCGCAACGTCGTCGCCGAGCGCCAGCACCATCGCGCCGCCGCCGCGCTTCTGCCGCGCCTTGGTGCGCGCGTGGTCGATCACCACGTGGCGGATCACGACGGCAGCGACCGCGAGGAAGTGCGACTCGTCCCGGAAGCCGTTCCGCGCCTGGTCGCGCAGTCGCAGCCAGGCTTCGTGCACGAGTGCCGTGGGTTGCAGCGTGCGGCCGTGGGTGCGCAATTGGGCGGCGGCAAGTTCGCGCAGGCGCGGATAGAGCGCCACGAACAGGTCTTCCTGCGGATCCGGCGGCATCGAGCTCGGGGAGAGAGGCGGACGAGAGTGCCCGCGCATTGCTAAGGCCCGCGTCCGCCCGGGTCAATCACCCCCCGCGCTCGTGGGTGGCCCCGAGCCGGGTCAGCAGCTCCCCGCACCACGCCGCGGTCGCTGCCGTGCGACCGGCGAGCTGGCGCGTGCCCCAGAGCACGAAGAGCGCGTGCTGGGTGCCAGCGTGGGTCTTCGTGCGCTGCGCGTCCTTGACGGCATTCGCGCACGGACCCGCGGCATCGAAGAGGCAGAGCAGGCCCTCGAGGTCGATCGTCTGGCCGCTCGCATTGAACACGTAGCTCGCACCCGGACCGGCGACGCCGAGCGCGAGCGGCGGCGTGCAACGCTCCAGGTCTACGACCGAGACCGGCAGGCCGGAGTGGAGCGAGACCGCGTTGCCGACGTCGACCAGCGCGTTGATGGTGGCGAGCGTGCCCTCCGCGGCGGCGCGCAGCAGGTACTCCGACGAGGGCTTGGAGCGGCCCGTTGGTTTGAAGCCACCATGCCGCAGGAGATCGCGCACCGCCGCACGGACCGCATCGTCGGCACGCAGCGGGACGTCGGCCTCCGGGCGCAAGCGAGCGGTGAGCCACTCCGGGCTCGGCAGCTCGGAGAGGGGCGCCGGCAGGTGGACCGCCAACAGGCCGGCATCGAGCAGCGGGTGCGAGGCAGGGGCGATCTCGAGCATGCAGAAAAGCTAGCACGCCGCAGGTTTCTGTTTGGCGGTCCATGCACCGCCGCTAAACCACTGCACACCTCGACCCAGGAACCCATTCGCATGAGCCTGACGCGCCGGAAATCCCTCGCGGACCTGCTGAGCCACGCCGCCGACCAGAAGCATGGTCTGAAGCGCACGCTCGGTGCCAAGAACCTGATCGCCCTCGGCATCGGCGCGATCATCGGCGCCGGCCTCTTCGTGCGCACTGCCGCGGCCTCGGCCGAGGCCGCAGGCGCGGCGGTCACGCTCTCGTTCGTCGTCGCGGCGCTCGGCTGTCTCTTCGCCGGGCTCTGCTATGCCGAGTTCGCGGCAATGATCCCGATCTCGGGCAGCGCCTACGCTTACGCGTTCGTGACGATGGGCGAGTTCGTCGCCTGGACGATCGGCTGGGCGCTGGTGCTCGAGTATGCGCTCGGCGCGGCAACCGTGTCGATCGCGTGGAGCGAGTACCTGAACAAGCTGCTCGACGGGGCGATTCCCTACGCCTGGTGCCACTCACCGTTCGAGTCCCTGCCCACCGGCGAACACGGGATCATCAATGCACCGGCGCTCGTGATCCTGTTCCTGCTGACCGCGCTCCTGATCCGGGGCACGCAGGAATCGGCGCTGGTGAACTCGATCATCGTGTTCATCAAGGTCGCGATCGTCCTGGTGTTCATCGCGGTCGGCTGGGGCTTCGTGAAAGCCACGAACCACACGCCCTACATGATCCCGGCCGGCACGCCGGGGCACGAGGGCACGTTCCAGCACGGATTCGGCGGCGTGATGCGCGGGGCGGCCATCGTGTTCTTCGCATTCATCGGCTTCGACGCGGTGTCGACCGCCGCGCAGGAGACCAAGAAGCCCGAGCGCGACATGCCGATCGGCATCCTCGGGTCGCTCGCGATCTGCACCGTGCTCTACATCCTGTTCGGCTACGTGCTGACCGGGGTCGCGCACTGGAGCGAGTTCAAGATCTCCGGCAAGGAGGCCTCGGTCGCATTCGCGATCAAGAACCACATGCCGGGCTTCGAGTGGCTGGCGACGCTGATCACGGTCGCGATCCTGGCCGGCTTCTCGTCCGTGATCCTGGTGATGCTGCTCGGCCAGAGCCGCGTGTTCTTCTCGATGGCCCACGACGGCCTGCTGCCGAAGGTCTTCGCGCAGCTGCACCCGAAGTTCCGCACGCCCTGGAAGTCGAACATCCTGCTGTTCTTCTTCGTCGGCGGCTTCGCGGGCTTCATCCCCGGGAACCTCGCAGGCGACCTGACATCGATCGGCACGCTCTTCGCGTTCGTGCTCGTGTCGGCGGGGATCCTGCGGATGCGCAAGACCGATCCCCACTTCAAGCGGCCGTTCCGCACGCCGTTCGTCCCGCTCGTGCCGCTCCTCGGCATCCTGGTCTGCTCGGCGATGATCGTCTCGCTGGACCACGTGACCCAGCTGACCGCGCTCGGCTGGATGCTGTTCGGCTTCGTGATCTACTTCGGCTACAGCCGCACGCGCAGCCACCTGCACCCCAAGCGAACCTGAGCGCCGATCGCGGTGCGGCGGTGCGGCGGCTCAATAGACGACCAGATCCAGCCCACGGGAGAGATCGATCGTCGTCGTCACCGGGTCGATGACTGCGGACTGCATCACGAGCAGGCCGCCGACCAGCCCCGGATCGTTCGGGATCGGCAGCGCGATCGTGGCGCGGCCCGCGTTGCCGAGTGATACGGTGGCGAGGCCGAGGATCGGCGCCGGGCCGATCAGCACCGTGCCGAAGGGCAGCGGGAAGTTCCCGCGCTGCGTGCTCGCGAAGATCCCGCAGAGTCCGCCGGACTTGCCGCCGACGCGCAGCGCGAAGGCCTGGTTGCCGACGCGGGGCTGGCCGCCCTGGCCGGCGAGCCACGCGAGCACGCCCGACTGCGAGCTGCCCTTGCCGTAGAGCTCGGGATCGCGGCGCACGCCGACGTGCACCGGGTTGGCGACGACGGTCGCGGTCCAGGTCGTGGTCGCGCCCTTGGCGTAGTCGCAGCGGTAGATGCCGCTGGCGATCACCGAGGGCGGGTCGAGGGCCATCACCTCGGCGCTGCCCGGGACGATGCAGGCGGGGCCGATGCCGCTCGGGGTGTTCGGCACCGTCACTGGCGTCGAGTTCGCCTGGTGCGCGAGCCTGACCACGCCGCAGGCCTGGTAGCCGACCGCGAGGATCAGCGTCTTCTCGTCGGCGTCGACGTCGATGCCGCCGAAGCGCGGCGTGTTCGCGAACAGGAACACCCGGTAGGGCGCGAGCGCGCTCTGCACGTAGGGGATCGACATCACCTCGTAGTCGAGGGTCGGCGAGGTGCGTTCGAACACCCCGACGAAGCGGTCGCCGGCGTCGGCGACCCCGACCAGTGCGCCCGCGGGCAGGATCGGCAGCGGGATCGGCACGACGATCGAGTTCTTGTCGACGAGGACGGCTGCGACCTTCGGCGTGGCGACGTTGGTCTGGGTCAGGGCCACGAGCAGCGAGCCGTCGCTGCGTTCCTTGATGTCGGTCGCGCGCCACGACTCCCCGGCCGGCACCGTCCAGAGCGCCGCATGGGGCAGGTCGAAGAGCACCGCGCCGCCGGTCGCGAGGATGCGCCGCATCTCGAGCGGCACCGCGGTCGAGCCGAGCGAGTTGTCGATGCCGAGGCCGACGAACACGAGCCCGTCGTTGCGGATGAACACGCACTGGGCGCCGTCGAGCTTGCTGGTGCCGAGCGTCGCGGGCGCGAGCCCCTGCAGGTCCTGCACGCCGCCGGCCGGCGTGACCATCCGCACGCCGCCGCCGCCGGTCGCCCGCCAGCACACCAGCGCATGTCCCGGCAGGATCTGCGCGCACAGGTACGGGACGGAGAGAAGCGCGGCGGCGACGAGGCGAGACAGCATGGGTGCACCTACGAGATCACGGGATCACATGTTCCGACGGTACTGCCCTCCGACTTCGTACAGGGCCTTCGAGATCTGACCGAGGGAGCAGACCTTCGCGGCTGCGAAGAGCTCCGCAAACGTGTTCGTGCCCGCCCAGGCGGCCTGTTGCAGGCGCGCGAGCGCCGGACCGCTGTGGTCGGCATGGAAGCTCTGCGCCGCCTGGACCCCCGCGATCTGGTCCTGCTTCTCCTGCGCGGTCGAGCGCATCACGTCCTTGGCCTGCTGGATCGGTGAACCGTCCGGGCCGAGGAAGGTGTTGACGCCGACGATCGGCAGTTCGCCGCTGCCCTTCAGCGTCTCGTAGTGCAGCGACTCCTCCTGGATCTTCGAGCGCTGGTACATCGTCTCCATCGCGCCGAGCACGCCGCCGCGCTCGGTGATGCGCTCGAACTCGACCAGCACCGCCTCCTCGACCAGATCGCTGAGCTGCTCGAGC
>CAZSKV010000052.1:0-18457 GCA_964607495.1 uncultured candidatus Brocadiaceae bacterium | reverse complement strand
ACGCCCACCGTGCCGGGCCGCGCCAGTTGCGCCTCGACGGCGGCGGCAAAGGCGTGCTCGGGCAGCCCCTTGGCGAGGCACTGCTGCGGCGTGATGCCGGTCAGCAGGCAGGCCTCGGGCTCGGGCAGGTAGTCGTCCGCCGGTGCGCAGAAGTGCATCACCGGCGGCTCGATCTCGTTCAGCTCGGCATCGGTGCGCACGCCGGCGAACTGGGCCGGGCGGTCGCGCCGCGGCACGCGTCCGAAGGTCTCGTAGTCGTGCCAGAAGAAGCTGAAGTCGGGATGGTCGGGCGTGGCCATCCCGGCACGATAACCGAGGCTACTTGGCGCGCGACTTCTTCGCCGCCGCGCTGCCCGAGCCGGCCTGCGCCATCGCGTCGCTCATGCCGATCAGCACGCCGCTGACGAGCGCCGCGTAACTCTCCGCCAGCGTCTGGGCGGCCGTCCGCGCCGATTCGGGCACCGGGATCACGACGTCGACCTGCAGCCCCATTTGCTTGATCTGGGTCACGAGGCTGGCGCCGAGGTTCAGGCGCGCCTGGTAGACCGAGATGCCGTCGAGTTCGGAGTCGGGGCGCGCGAAGTAGATGTACTCGAAGATGCAGGGACGATGCGGCTCGTTGGCGACCTGCACGGTCTGCAGCTTGCGGTCCTTGCCGATCCACAGCGCCTCGCCGGCGCGCAGGTTGCGGATCGCCTGATAGCCGGCGACGTCGAGCACGACGGACTCACTCGCGACCGCATACCAGGTGCCTTCGGCCGTCTGCTTCTGGCCGAGGATGATCGGCTTGATCCCGAACGGATCACGGAAGGCGAACATCCCCTGGCCGGCGACGATGCCGACGACCGAGTAGGCGCCCTTGACCGTGCGGAACACCTCGGCGGTCGCGTCCCGCACGTCGTTCAGCGTCACGCCCCGTGCGAGCCGCTTCATCAGCTCGGCAGCGAACACGTAGAGCACGGCCTCGAGGTCGCAGTTGCTGGCCAGCCGGATCTCGCGCTCAGGGAAGTAGGTGCGCTTGAGCTCCTGGAAGTTCGTGATGTTGCCGTTGTGCGCCATCGCGATCCCGAGCGGGAAGTCGATCCAGAACGGCTGCACGTCGGTGTCGTCACCGCTGCCGACCGTCGGGTAGCGCACGTGGCCAACTGCCAGGTGACCACGCAGGCGTTGCAGATGCTTGTCCTGGAACACCTCGCGCACCAGCCCCAGGCCCTTCTTGGCCTCGAACTTCTCCTTGAAGGTGACGACGCCGGCCGCGTCCTGCCCGCGATGTTGGATCGCCAGGAGTCCGGTCAGCGCGTCCTGGATGACGTCTTGCCCCTCGGGGCCGAAGATCGAGATGAAGCCGCACATGCGATGGCGCAGAGCTTACCATCGGGCGCCGATTCCGAGCCCACCAGCAACCGACCATGGCCAATCTCTGCAACCTGAACGGCGTCATCGCCCCTGAGGAGAAGACCTCGATCCCGGTCCTCGACCGCGGTTTCCTGTTCGGAGACTCGATCTACGAGGTCGTCGAGACGATCGGCGGCGTGCCGTTCGCGCTGCCCGAGCACCTCGAACGCCTGCGCGGCTCCGCGGACGGCCTGCAGATGAAGCTGGACGTGAGCGACGAGACGCTGCTGCGCCGGCTCGCGGAGACCCTGCAGCAGGCGAAGCACCCGGAGAGCTACGTGCGGTTCGTGATCACGCGTGGCGTCGGCTCGGCACCGAACATCGATGCCGCCTATGCCAAGGGCCCGTGCAACGTGTTGATCTTCGTCCGCGCCCTGCCGGATCTCTCGGGGAGCGAGGGCAATCTCGCGATCATCCAGCGGCTGCGCAACGACCGCCGGGCGCTCGATCCTGCCTGCAAGACCGGCAACTACCTGAACAACGTGCTCGGGCTCATGGAGGCCAAGGCGGCGGGGGCCGCGGACGCGCTGTTCCGGAACACGGCCGGGTGTCTGACCGAGGCGTCGACCTCGAACATCTGGATCGTCCGCGACGGGGTGCTGCTGACACCTCCGCTCTCGGCCGGCATCCTGGCCGGTGTCACGCGCCGCCTGCTGCTCGACATGTGCGCCGAGGAGAAGATCCCCTGCGCCGAGAAGGACATCACCAAGGCCGAGATCTGCTCGGCGCCCGAGGTGTTCACCACCTCGACGCTCAAGCACGTGCTGCCGATCACCAAGCTCGATGGCAAGCCGGTCGGCGACGGCCGACCAGGCAAGATCACGACCGGGATCAAGACGCGTTTCGCCGCCTGGTGCAGGCGCCGGCACGAGACGGTCTACGTGCCGGCGTGGGCGGAGTACCGCGCGAACCAGGCCTGAGGCGGCCTGCTCCGGGGAGTCCTGCTCTCAGAGCACTGACTCGATGACCTTCATTGCGTGCTCGAGCGCGGCGCGGTAGCGATCCCGCTGCTCCTGGCTCTGCCGCATGCTGTCGACCAGCGTGTCGAGGGTGTCGAGGGGGTTCACGAACTTCTTCGGCCGGCCCGGACCGCGCTTGAGCGCCGAAGGCAGGCCGAGGGACGCGACCTTGCGCGGCCGCCCGGGACCACGCCGGACCGGACCCGCCGCGCTCCGCGCAGCGGCCTTGGCCGCGGCCTTCTTGCCGCTGCCTCGGGGTTGGGACTTCACGATACCGAGCAGGGCCTGCGCGCGGCCGTAGACGATCGGATACAGCTTGAGGCCCTTCTTCTCGGCGGCACTACGGATATCAGCGAAGGCAGCGCCGCGGTCCTTCTTGAGGGCGTCGACGACGAATGCCATGACTGGGGACTTCACTTTGCCAACTGTCATGATGAGTTTCGATCCAGGGTTGAGAACTGTGTGCAATGCAACAAAGGGCGAATACTTTCGGTCCGCCTATGACGAAATGCAACTGTCAGCTCATTTCGCCTGATGGATCTCGAGAGAATCCGCCGGCCCGAGCAGGATCGAGGGGATTGGCCGCAGCCCGGACTGCAGTTCCTGCGCCGTAGCGAGGCCGACACGCGCACCTGGACCGGGCAGGACCGGGCAGACCAGCACGTCATCCAGGATCACGAGGCCCGGCCTTGCGCGCTGTCCGAGCACCTGGGCGCGCGGGTGTTGTGCGCTCAGGAGCAGGACATCCCAGGGTTTGTCCCGTGGCAGTTGCTCCTCGTCCAAGGCGAGCGAGCTCACAGCCAGCGTATGGCCGTCCGGCCAGGTGATCTCATAGCCGGCAGTCCCGCTCACCCTGCCGTCGTCCAGGCTCTTTCCCAACACGGCGACCTTGAGTCCTTTGTGCTCGTAGGTCTTCCCGGGAGTCACGAGCTCGAGTTTCTCTGCCGCGACGCCCGGCAGGTGGATCGCCAGGTGCAGGAAGACCCGGCGCTTCGCCGAGAGCATGCGCAGCAGCAGCTGATCGTTGCGCTTCGACAGGTCGTGCGGATTGGTCTGCAGCACGAAGTCCAGCGGAACGAGGATCTGCCGTTCGAGGTCGGTCCCGGCCGGGTCGATCGCGAAGGTTGCCTCCCGGCTCCGGACCAGGAACCCGCCTTGCGGCAGGCGCCAGATCCGCGCGCCGCGTTCTGGGGCGGGCTTCTGCAGCTCCCTGCCGATCGCGGCGAGGGCGTGGTTCCAGAAGTACGGCAGGCCGGTGCTCGTGGCGCCGAGCACCTCGCGGTTCATGCGGCGATGGACGCGCTGCTGGAGCTCGAGGAAGTCGACCCGCGGGAACACCACCAGCTGGTGCTCGAAGTCCTCGAGTGCCGAACTCCGCGCCACGTTGCCGGCCATCCTGGGATCCCCGACCTCGGCGGTGAACACGGCTGGCGGGTTCCGTGCGAACCGCTCGTACAGCTCGTGCCAGTAGAGGGGTCCCGGTACCGGATCGCCGGTGCGCGCAGGCGGCGGCGGGAACTCGGGGAGCCGGGGATCGGCCTCGTCGAGCTTGTCGACGAGCATGATCGAACCGAAGACGCCGGGATCGATGCGCTCGGCGAAACTGCCGAAGGTCCACCCGATGCGCGTCTGCGGCATCGTGTCGGTGACTTCGTCATAGTCGTTGACGACGAGTTGCAGACGCAGGACGTCGCGCAATGTGGGCTTCCTGCCGTGCGGCAGGATCTCCTTCCACGGCAGCCGCGCCTCATAGGTCGTGATCGCCTTCTCCGGATCACGCTGCACCGCCAATGCCCCCTCGGCGAGTCGGCCCGTGCCGCGATAGCGGTCCCAGATCAACAGCTTCTGCTCGACGCCTTCGAGCGCCCCGAGCCAGAACTCACGGTCGTCCTTGCGCCCGTCGTCGTTGCCCAGCGCGCGCGTGTCGCGCTCGGGATCGAAGGTGACGACGATCGCGTCGGCGCTCGGGATCTCGGTCACGCGGCGGACCTTCTCCGCGAGCGGCCGGTGCCAGTCGTCCTTGACCGGCGCAGCGAGGTACAGGTCCTCGTCGTCCCAAAGCAGGAACACGCGCGCCGCCAGGTCGTGCGGACCCCGCCACGCTCCCATTTGGGTGCCCGAGAGCTGGCGGGGGTCGTCGAGCAGCAGGGGCGGCGCGCTCGGCCAGTCCTGCAGCCCCCCATCCACGACGATCCGGCGCTCGCCGCGGCGCATCACGACCGTGCGCGGGACCGGCAGCGGCTCCGGCGGGCGCTGCGCCTCCTGCGGTTTCGATTCCTGGGGCAGCAGCGCCGCCAGCGTCAGCACGAACGAAAGGGTCATCGGAGGACCATCCTGCGCAGGGACAAGTAGTTCAAGAGCGCGTGCGCGACGCTGACCGCGAGCAGCCCCGAGCCGGCCGCGACCATCTGCCCGAAGACGAGCCCGATCAGCCCCGCCACGGCTGGCCACAGGAGCAGCGGCCCGGGACCGACGTGCATCGCCGCGAAGAGCAGAGCCGTCCACCAGGGTCCGAGCGCGTCCTGCATTGCACCACGGAAGAAGAACTCCTCGCCGACCCCCGAGGTCATCGCGACCACCAGGATCTGCCGTTCGGTCAACGGACCGATCAGCTCCGCGAGCCCTTGTTCTAGGAGTCGCCATGGCCCCAGGTAACGCGCGGCCAGCGCCGCGAGGCCGGCGCCGAGCACCCCGAGCCCCGTGCCGAGGGCCAGGGACGCGACGGCGCCGGCTTCTCCGAGCGCCGACCCGGCGATGATCGACGTGCGGTCGCGCAGCGCGAGCCAGGCCCAGCCGGCGAGCGCGAAACCGGCATAGATCAGTACCGAGAGGCCGGCCATGCGCGAGGCATTCGCCGGCGGGAGCGGTCCCGGCTCGATCATCGCTCGAGCCAGCCGGCGCGCGCGCGTGGCGCCAGGATTGCGACCGGGCGGCCCAGCAGGTCGGCGATCGCGAACTGCGGCCCGCTGCGCCGGCTGCGCTGGCGTGAGTCGTCGCTGTCGTAGGTGTTGTCCCCGAGCAGGAACATCTCGCCTTGCCGGACTTCCCACGGTTCTGCCTCCGCGGTCCATGCAATCGGGGGCGGGGCATAGTGCAGATCCCGGAACGCGAGCAGGCGGCGCACCCGGCAGGGACCGCCAGCACAGCCGCAGTGCAGCAGGTTCTCGAAACTCGTGCCTGGGAAGCGTGCCTTCCCCTGGGCCGCCGGCAGTTCGCGCGGCACCCGCGCCAGGACGTTGCCGTCGACCTCGGCGAAGAACCAGCCGTCCAGGTGACCGAAGGCCAGCCGCAGCACTTGCCCGGCACCGAAAGCCGGCGCGGCGAAACTCGTGAGCTCGTTCCCGTCGGGGCCGGTGATCTTGCCGCGGCCCCGGGCCTCGAGCTGCAGCGCGAAGTACTGATCGTGGTACTCGAACACGATCTGCAAGGCCGTGCAGCCTGCCCCCGCAACCAGGTCCACCTCGAGCCCGAGATCGCGATCGAAGCCCCGGCCGACGCCATGGCGCCGGCCGGCCGGATCGAGGTACGAGACGTCCAGCGGGTGCAGCGCGTGCAGATGCCCCGGCACGAACATCTGCGCTGGTTCCGCGGTCCGCCGGTCCAGCTGCGCACCCGCCTCGAGCAGGGCCGCGAGCGCGGACAGGTCCGCGGCCGCGGGCGGTAGATGGATCTCGGGCGCGGTCAGCTCGACGCCGGCCCACATCGCCTCGACGCGCTCGCCACCGGGGTGCCCCGGGAAGCGCAGCACCGGGATCCGCAGGTCGCGGTGCCGCGCCGGGTCTTTCTCCAGGCGCGTGAGCGCGCTCGCGTCCGGGCCGACGAACACGTCACCGTCCCGGATCGCGACCGCGCAAGGTGCGTCCGCGGCAAGTGCGATCAGGCGCTTGACCAGCGGGTCGGCCGCGCTCGAAGCCGGTTTCTTGACGACGACGAGATCGAAGGGCTGCGGGTCATGCCACCACCATGCGGTCAAGTCGACCAGCACCAGATCCCCCACGGCCTCGTCGCCGTGCAGGGTCGGCTCCATGCTGGGGCTGGGCACGCGGTAGCGCTCGCAGATCCGCGTCCTGAGCGTCTGGAACACCAGCAGCGCGACGACGGCGATCAACACGAAGCGGAATCGGAGCAGCCAGCTCGGCACGCCCGGATGGTATCGGGCCCAGGAGCCGGTACTTAGCCAGCTGTGAACCCGTGGCGCGATCTGGCCGGTTTGCCCAGGGCCTGCTGGATCCTGGCGCTCGCGACCTTCGTCAACCGGGCCGGGACGATGGCGCTCTCGTACCTCGCGCTCTATCTGACCGAGATGCGCGGGTTCTCCGGAGTCGAGGCCGGCAACACCGCGAGCTGTTTCGGACTGGTCGCGCTCGTGGTCGCCCCGCTGGCCGGCAGGCTCAGTGACCGGGTGGGGGCGCGGATCGTGATGTTGGGCTCGCTGCTGAGCGGCGGGCTGGCGTTCCTGCTGTTCCCGCTCGCGCAACGCCCCTGGGAGCTCGTGGCGATGACCGCGCTGCTGGCGCTCTGCAGCGAGCCGTTCCGGCCCGTGTGCCTGGCGTACGTCAGCGACGCGGTGGCGATCGAGTCGCGGCCGCGGGCGTTCCTGCTGCTGCGGCTCGCGATCAACCTCGGACTCTCGGTCGGCCCCCTGCTCGGCGGCGTGCTGGTCGAGTTCGGCTACGACTGGCTGTTCCTGGTCAACGGCGCCACCGCGCTCGCTGCCTGCGGCCTCTCGCTGCAACTGCCCGACGTGCGGCATGCGGCGCTGCCGGCAGAGCAAACGCGCGACGTCGGCAGTGTCCTGCGCGACGGACCGTTCCTGCGCGTCCTGCTCGGCTGCTATCTCGCGGCATTCGTGCTGTTCCAGCACGGGCCCGCGATGTCGTTGTTCATGGTGCGCGATCTCGGCCTCCCGAAGTGGCACTACGGCGCGACCTACCTGGTCAACACCCTGCTGATCGTGCTGGTCGAGGTGCGCCTGAACGTGGCGATGGCCCACTGGCGCCCCGGCCGCGTCCTCGCGCTCGGCGCCCTGCTGCAGGCGATCGGTTTCGGCGCGAACGCGCTCTGCCACGACACGCGCTCGATCCTGCTGGTCGTGCCGATCTGGACCTTCGGCGAGATGATCCTCCTGCCGACGCTCGCGAACGTCGTCGCCGACCTCGCGCCCAAGCACCGCACCGGCGTCTACATGGGGCTCTACTCGACCTCGTTCAGTCTGGCCTACGCGACCGCGCCGGCCTCGGGCGTCTGGCTGCTCGAACGCCACGGCTCCACCGCGCTCTGGCTCGCGGTCGCAGCCATCGGCCTGGTCCCGGTCTGGCTGCTCGCGCGTCAGTCGAGCGCGACGCGCCGGCCCTCGCGCGCCGACACATAGGCCGCGTAGACCACGCGCACGACCGCGAGGCCGAGCTCGGCACCGACGATCGGCTCGCCGCTGCGCACCGCCTCACAGAGCGACTGGCAGAGTCCCTGGTGACCCGAGGTCCAGTCCTCGTCGGGCATCGGCGTGCTCCACCCGGCCTGGGTGTCGAGCTTCTCCTGCAGATACTGGCCGGCGAACATCCCGTCGCGCGACGCGTAGGCGCGCAGCAGATCGTTGGGACTCAGGTTGCACGCGAAGTGCCAGCCCTGGCCGAAGATCTCGAGGCGGCTCTGCATGCCGCCGAAGCAGAGGTCGCTGCCGTAGACGACGCCCCGCGCCCCGTCACTGAAGTGCAGGATCGCACACCCCCAGCTCTCGACCAGGGAGCCGGTGCGCCGCGGATCGGCGACTTCCGCCGTGACCGCGACGACACGCGCGGGCGCACCCGAGAGGCGCAGACCCTCGACGTGCTTCCAGTGCAGCATCGCGCCGATCGCGTGCGCGCCGAGGCGCAGCAGCGCGCCGCCGCCGGTGTGCCGCCATTCGCGGCTGAACGGCGAGTGCGAACCCGAGTGCGCCTCCCAGCCGCGCAGCTCGTACGCGGGGGTCGCGGCCGCGAGTCCGAGCGCCTGGGCTTTCTGCACCGCGGGCGCGAACAGCCAATTCTCGCCATAGACAAGCTGCTTGCCGCTCGCGCGCCCGGCTGCGAGCATCGCTTCGGCCTCGGCCGTCGCCACGGCGAGCATCTGCCGGGGATCGCGGCCGGCGACCGTGGCTTCGTCCGCGCCGAGAGGCAGGTCCTGGCCGACGTAGGCGGTCAACGGCTTGGTGCAGACGACGTGCTTGCCTGCGGCCAGGGCCGCGACGGCCAGGGGCCGGTGCGCGGCATTCGGCACGCACAGATCGACCACGTCGACGTCGGCGCGCGCCCACAGCTCCTCGCTCGTCTGGCAGACCTGGGCCACGCGGTGCTTTGCGGCGAAGGCCTCCGCCCGGCCGGGGGTACGCGCGCACACGGCCTGGACCACGACCGGGACCGAGTGCACGCGCTGGTAGCAGCGGGCGCGCGTCGCGGCGAGGAAACCGGCGCCGACGAGACCGATGCGCAGAGGTTGCGTCATGTCACGAGTTCGTAGAGCTGATAGCCGAGGAAGCCGACGATGATCAGCGTCGCCGCCAGCATCGCCGCATACCAGATCGCGCCGATCCGGCCCCGCGGCAGATCCGCGCCGAGGTAGGCCTTCGAGCGCTGCAGCTTCAGGAAGCCCAGGTAGGTCACGGGCAGGAAGAACGCGACCAGGATGCTGGTCGGCACCGCCACGTAGACGCTGAGCTCCTGCCACCAGACGCAGCCGAGCACGCCTGGTGTCGGCAGGAGCAGGGCGAGCCGGTAGCGCCGGCTGCCGAACTCCCAGCCGAAGAGCTCGGAGCAGGCGAACGCGGCGCAGACCATGTGCATGGTGATCGTCGTCAGGACCATGCCGAGCACGCCGAGGTCGAACATCACGCGGCCGACCTGGCTGCCGAGCACGCTCGCGAGCACGTTCGCGGCCTCGACCGGTCCGAGGCCCTTGCCGTGGAACAGCCCCTGCGCATGCAGCGTGTTGGCCGTGGCGATCACGATCAGGCTGGTGACCAGCATGTAGGGCACGACGAGGCCCATCACGAGATCGAAGCGCGCGAGGCTCCGATGCTCGCGCCCCCATCCGCGCGCGAGCAGTGTGTACGGGTAGAGGAACACCATGTTGACGACGACCGCGGCGGCGACACCGGCGAGCGCGACCTCGAACCCGGTCACGCCGTGGCTCGGTGGCGGCACGCGGAACGCGAAGAACCCGCGCCAGATCGCGCCCCAGTCCTGGATCCCGGTCGCGACCACGACCGCGGCGAAGCAGACCACGATCAACCAGACGAAGATCGTCAACAGCCGATCGAAGACCTTCATCGCCCGCGAGCCGCTCGCGAAGAGCTGCGCCGAGACGATCGCCCACACGAAGATCAGCGCCCCCATCGCCGGGCGCGAGACCTCGGCCCCGACGATCTTGCCGAGGTCCACCATCAGCGCGGAACCGAGCGAGTACTGCGGGAAGTGCCAGATCATCGAGGCCAGCAGGCACCCGATCGCCCAGCACCAGGCATAGAACGGTCCGGCGTGCACGCGCATCGCCGTGACCGGGCGCATGCCGGTGGAGAGCGTCTGGTAGCCGACCGCGAGCATGACCACGGCCCCGGTCAGGATGCCCAGCGGTGCGACCCAGAGCAGGTCGTAGCCGAACGCCGCTCCCGAGAGCAGGCACGCCGACGCAGTCCCGCCGCCCAGGGTGAGCGCGCTCTGCAGGTAGCCGGGCCCGCCATGGCGCAGAAACGTCCACCAGCGCAGGGCGCGCGGTTTCTGCGCGAGGTCGGCCAGCCAGGCCCGCTCCGCCGCGAGCGCCTGCGGATCGGGCGGCTTCGCCATCGGCAGACCACGGGTGTCGACGCGGGACGGAGGGTCGGGGTGCAAGGCGGCGCTACTCTTCCGGCACCCATGCAAGGCGTCAAGGCGAGCGCAGCTCCGCGCGCGGGATTGCTCGGCAATCCCTCCGACCTCTATGGCGGGCGCGGCATCGGCTTTGCGTTCCGCGAGTTCTCGGCACAGGTCGATCTCGACGCCGCGGCGCGAACCTCGCTCGACCTCGACCTGCTGCAGGCCGCGTGGCAGGTGTTGCGCGCGCATGCGGCGTTCCCCGAGCGGCCGTTCACGGCGCGATGGTCGAGCGACATCCCGCGACAGGCCGGGCTCTCGGGCTCGAGCGCGCTCGTGCTCGCGTTCCTGCGCGCGGCCACGACGTGGCACGACCTGCGCCTGGCGCCGATGGAGCTCGCGCGCCTCGCCTGGCGCGCCGAGAACGAGATCCTCGGCATCCGGGCCGGACCGATGGATCGCCTGGTGCAGGCCTTTGGCGGTCTCGTGGCGATGGACTTCGCCGAGCCGATGTCCGTCGAGCGCCTCGCGCCCGCGCTGCTGCCGCCCCTCTTCATCGCCTGGGACGAGGCACCGGGGCAGAGTTCGGGCGCCGTGCACGCGCCGGTCTACGAGCGCTGGCAGCAGGGCGATCCGGCCGTGCGGGCGGTGATCGCCGAGTACCGGCCGCTCGTCGCGCGCGGCCTCGACGCCTTGCGCGCGCGTGACCTGCCGACGCTCTGCGCCTGCGTGAACCGCAACTTCGATCTGCGTGCGCAGCTGTTCCCGATCGCGCCCAGGGACCGGCAGATGATCGACCTCGGCCGCGCCCACGGCGCGGCGACCAAGTTCTGCGGTTCCGGGGGCGCCGTGCTCGTGGTCACGACGCGGGTCGCCGACCTGCGCAAGACCTACGAGGCCGCCGGCTTCCCGACCCTGATTCCCACGCTCAGCGCGCCATGCACCTGATCGTCCTCGCCGCCGGCTTCGCGACGCGACTCTACCCGCTGACCAGGACCACGCCGAAGCCCCTGCTCGAAGTCGGCGGACTCACGCTCCTCGACCGCATGCTGCAGCGCTTCGCCGGCCAGGTGTCCGGGACGACCCTCGTGACCAACCACAAGTTCCACGCGCACTTCGTCGCGTGGCGCGAGCGGACCGGCCTCACCGTCGGGCTGCTCGACGACGGGGTCAGCGACGACCGCGCGAACCTCGGCGCACTGCGCGATCTCCAGCTCGCGCTCGCGGCGCTGCCGCCGGTCGCGCTGGCCGAGGGCTTCGTCGTCGCCGGGGGCGACAACATCTTCGACTTCCCGGTCGAACCCTTCTTCGCGCGCTTCGCGCGCGATCGCCGGCCGCTGCTGCCGCTGCGCCGGGTCGAGGGACCGCTGGTCCCGAACACCTACGGCGAGGTCGAGGTCGACCGCGCGGGTGTCGTGACCTCGTTCCGCGAGAAGCCCGCCGATCCCCGCTCGCCCCTGGCCGCGTTCTGCCTCTATTTCCTGCCGGCCGACGCGAAGCAGCGGCTGGCCGAGTACCTCGCGACCGGCGGCAACGGCGACGCGCCGGGACACTTCTTCGCCTGGCTCGTGCGCCAGACCAGGGTCGACGGTCTGGAGATCCGCGGGCGCTGGTTCGACATCGGCAACCAGCAGACGCTGGCGGCGGCGCGCGCGGCATACGGCGGCTGACCCGGCCGCGCAGCAGGTCGTCAGCCGAACAGGCGCTCGTGCAGCGCGACCACGGCCTTCGCCATGTCCGCTTCGGCGACGACGATCGCGATGCTGACCTTGATCGCGCCCTGGGAGATCACGCGCGCGCGCACGCCGGCCTCGGCCAGCGTCGAGAACACCTTCGCCGCGATGGTCGGGTCGTTGCCGATCCCGTGGCCGACGACGCAGATCATGGCCTGTGCAGCCTCGACCGTCGCCTCGCCGAGAAGCGCGAGCTCCGCGACGTAGCGGTCGAGGTTCTGCGCCGAATCGGTCGTCATCGTGATCGAGACCTCGGAGGTTGCGACCAGGTCGACGTCGATCCCGTGGTTCGCGGCCGCGTCAAAGACCTTCGCGAGGAACCCGCTCTGCGCGAGCATCCGCGTCGACACCAGGTTCACCAGGTGGACGCCCTTCTTGTGCACGATCGCGCGCACCTTCACCCCGGGTCCGTCGATGCTCGGCAGGATCACGGTGCCGCGCGATTCGGGGCGCTTGGTGTTCAGCACCCGGACCGGGATCGACTTCTCCATCGCCGGCTGGATCGTCGCCGGGTGCAGGACCTTGCCGCCGTAGTAGGCGAGCTCGGCCGCTTCGTCGAAGCTCATCGTCGGGATCGGACGCGGGTTCTTGACCAGCTTGGGATCGGCGGTCATCACGCCGTCCACGTCGGTCCAGATCTGGATCTCCTCGGCGTCGAGCGCGTTGCCGAAGAGCGAAGCCGAGAAGTCCGAGCCGTTGCGCCCGAGCGTCGTGATGTTGCCGCCCGCATCCATCGCGATGTAGCCGGTCACGATCGGCACGCCGGCGACGCCACGGACGAAGCGCGCGATCCGCCCATCGTCCGGCAGCGGTCTCGCGCGGCCGAAGTTGCTGTCGGTGCGCAGTCCGGCCGCGAACGCGTCCACCGCCTGCGCGGGCATGCCGCGGCGGCTGAAGTAGGCGGCGATCGTGCGCGCCGACATCCGTTCGCCGAACGAGGCGCAGTAGTCGATCGCGCGGGCACTGGCCTCCCCGACCAGCTTCATGCCGGTCGCGAGGTCCCGCAGGTCCTGCAGCAGGGGGTCGAGCAGCGTCGCCGGCAGCTCGAGCGCTTGGAGGATCTCCTTGTGCTTCGCCTCGATCGCCGCGATGTCGGTCTGGCCGCGCGGCGCCCGCTGCGCCAGATCGAAGAGCATGTCGGTCACGCCGGAGTGCGCCGACACCACCACGACCGGCTGGCGCGGGAGCGCCTGCTGCACGAGGGTGAACACGGTCTCGATCGTCTTGGCGGTACCGACCGACGTGCCGCCGAACTTCATCAGGATCATCGCGGGACGGGCATTGTGCCGTCGCCGCGGCGCGGACACCAAACGCCGCGTGCTCCAAGGGCAGGGGCGCCTAGAGTATTTGGCCCGATGACTCGCCCCCAGGACCTGGTCTACGACTGGAACACCGCCGGCACGGCACGCTTCCAACCCCAGCAGCCGATCCAATTCGACGACGAGACGCTGCGTGACGGCCTGCAATCCCCCGCCGTCGTGGACCCGCCGCTCGCGCGCAAGCTCGACCTGCTGCACGTGATGGACGCGCTCGGCATCCACACGGCCAACCTCGGTCTGCCGGGGGCCGGCGGCCGCCCGCGCGAGGACATCACGAAGATGGCGCAGGAGATCGCCCGGAACAAACTGCGGATCCAGGCCAACGTCGCCTGCCGGACCGTGATCTCCGACATCGAGCCGGTGGTGGAGATGTCCCAGATGGCCGGCATCCCGATCGAGGTCTGCGCGTTCATCGGCTCGTCGCACATCCGCCAGTACGCCGAGGACTGGACGCTCGAACACCTGCTCGACCACACGAAGAAGGCGTTGAGCTTCGCGCGCCAGCACGGACTGCCGGTCATGTACGTGACCGAGGACACCTCGCGGGCGCACCCGGACGCGATCAAGGCCCTCTACACGACCGCGATGGAACTCGGCGCGCGGCGGCTATGCGTCTGCGACACGGTCGGCCACAGCACGCCGCAGGGGGCCCGCGCGGTCGTGTCGTTCGTGCGCGACCTCGCGCAGCGCTTCGACCCCACGATCGGCATCGACTGGCACGGGCATCGCGACCGGGACCTGGCGATCGCCAACTGCATGGCGGCGATCGAGGCCGGGGCCACGCGCGTGCACGGCGCCGGCCTCGGGATCGGCGAGCGTGCGGGCAACGCGCCGATGGACCTGCTGCTCGTGAACTGCAAGCTCGCGGGCTGGATCGACAACGACCTGCGCCGCCTGCCCGAGTACGTGCAGAAGGTGGCCGCCGCGGTCGAGGTGACGATCCCCCACAACTACCCGGTGTTCGGCACCGACGCGTTCGAGACCGGGACCGGCGTGCACGCGGCGGCGGTCATCAAGGCGTTCCGGAAGGGCGACGTCGAGCTCGCGGACCGCGTCTACTCGGGCGTTCCCGCAGGCATGGTCGGGCTCGAGCAGCAGATCAAGATCGGCCCCATGAGCGGCAAGTCGAACGTGATCTGGGTGCTCGAAAAGCTCGGGATCGCCCCGACCGAGGAGCGGGTCCAAAGAGTCCTTGCCGCCGGCAAGTCGAGCAAGCGCCTGCTCAGCGCCGACCAGGTCCGCGCCGCCGCCGGGGGCTGAGGACCTTCAAGCGGAATCCGGACATCGCCGATATCCAGGACGCACACCGGAGTACCGCGCCAGATGGGCCAAGCGATCAATACCGCCGTCATCGACGAGCTCCTCTCCCTGTCGGACGACGGGGACACGAGCCTTCTCGTCGACCTGATCGAGATGTTCCTTGCCGATGCACCGGCGAAGGTCACGGCGATCCGCCAAGGTCTGGCGAAGCGAGACCTGCACCAGGTCGAGCTCGCGGCCCATTCGCTCAAGGGTTCGGCCGGGAACCTCGGCGCCACGCTCGTCCAGCAGGTCTGCGACCAGCTGCAGCGGATGGCCCGCAGCCAGGACAAGGTCAACGAGGTCGAGATGCTGGTCCGGCAGCTCTCTCACCCCTTCGAGCAGGCGCTCGGCGAGCTCAAGGCCCTGTTGGCCTTGCACAAGAAGTAGGCGCCCGGCCGGTCAGACGCCGAGTTCGCCGTTGAGGTGCACGCCATCCTGGCCTTCGGCACCCTGCGGGATCGCGTTCAGCTCCTTCTGCAGGCGCATCTCCTCGCTCGTCAACGCATAGTCCGCCGCCTTGCCGCGGAAGAGGCAGCGGTGGCACTTGTGGTAGAAGTCGCGCTGCCGCTGCAGGCAGGTCGCCGGCTCGATCATCTGCACGATCAGGCGCCCGGCGAAGCCCAGGGGGGAGGGACACTGGCGGGCGTCCTGCGGCACCTGCCCTGCCGACGGCGCGGCGCGCGGCGGCTGCGCCGTGGATCGCCGGACCGGACGAGGTTTGGCTTCGGTCCGCTTTGGCTCCCGCTGGGGGGCACCCTCGGTCATGGGGCCAAAGGATAGAGAGGCCGAGAAGCGCAGGTCAACGGCCGAGAAACACCCGACGGCAGGTGGCGACGACTTCCGGCGCGCGGTGACTCGATCGGGAGAGTTCGAAACAGACCGGCCCCTGGTAGCCGGTGGTCCGCAGGGCCCCCAGGATGGCTGGGAAGTCGACATCGCCTTCCCCGGGCGGCAGATGCTCGTGCACGCCCTTGCGGATGTCCTCGAGTTGCACCATCGCCAGGAAGGGCCCGGCCTGCGCCACGATGGCGGCTGGTTCCCCCTCGTCGAGCACATGGAGATGACCGACGTCCAGGCACAGGGACGGCGCCTGCGCGCCCAGCGCCGCCACCACGCGCCGGAAGTCGGCGAATGTCGCAACCGCCATGCCTGGTTCGGGTTCGAGCGCCGGCTCGAGCCCGTGCCGGCGCACGATCGCGCACGCCTCACGCAGTCCGTCGCCGAGCCAGGACCAGGAGTCGGGCCCAGGGTTGCGGTCGACCCCGCTCCAGAGCGCGAGGACCCGGGCGCCGAGGGTGGCGCCGATCGCCGCGGCGCGCTCGTAGAACTCGAGCCGGCGACCGCGCGCGCGCTCGTCCCGGGTCATCAGCGTCGGCTCGTGCTTGTGCCGGGGGTCGAGCAGATACCTGGCTCCAGTCTCGATCGAGACCGAGAGCGAGAGTTCGCGCAGCAGGCTTGCGACGCCGTCGATCTCGGCCCGTCCCGCGCGGAACGGATCGAGGTGCATCGTGTCGAGGGTCAGCGCCACGTGCTCGTAGCCGTGTTCGGCGAGCAGGCGCAGTGCGTCGTCGAGGCGGTGGTTCTGGAGGCCGTTGGTGTTGAAGCCGAGCTTCACTTGTCGAGTGATTTCGTGCGCTTCAGGTTCGCACGCAGCGGGTCGTAGAGCGACAGCCGCCGTTGCAGCACGCTGTATTCGGCGGGCATCGCCCAGCCCTCGAAGTCGGCCTCTTCGTACCAGGTCGTGTACGGCGAGAGCTTCTGGCTGATCTTCTCCATCAGATCCCAGCTCTCGTGCAGGGCCTTCTGGTAGGCGGCACTCTCACCGCCCCCGGCGCGCAGCCCGCTCGCCTTGTTCCACTTCTCCTTCGCCTGCGCGAACCACTCGTCGCTGGCCGCCAGGGCCTCGGCTGGGATCGGCGGCGCCGGGCGCTTGGGCGGCTTGCCGCTCTTCGCGGTGCCGGACTCCTCGGGGCGCGGCTGCGGTCTGGCCGGTTCGGTCTTCGGTTCGACGCGCGGCGTGGGCACTGGCGCGGGCGTGCCACCACCCAGGTCGCTGAACAACACGACGAGCGCGACGACGACGATCGCCGCACCGCCGACGATCAGTCCCGGATGGATCCCCGCCGGCTTGCTGGTGTAGGCGCGGTTCGAGCTGCCGCGAGAGGAAGCGCCGCCGCGGGAAGAAGAGGAACGGACTGAGGCCATCGCGAAGCTCTTTGACTCTGGGTAGGAGGAAGGGGGGCGGAGTGTAGTCGTGGATCGGGATCTGGCCCCGGTCAGCGCAACCCGGCGCGATTCAGCCGAGGCGCGCGTCCGGTGCCAAGGGGTGCCCGCGCACGAACTCGCCGGCAGTCATGTTGCGGCCGTTCTCGGGCTTGATGCGGGTGATGCGATAGAGCTCCTTGCCCGTGCACACGCGGATGCCCTCCTCGCCGCCGGACTGGACCTTGCCCGGCACGCCGAGCCCGTAGTTGTCCTGCTCGACCTCGCCCTCCATCACGATGTAGCGGCGTGCGCCCAGCCGCGTCTGGGCCCCAGGCCAGGGCGTCATCGCCCGCACCAGGCGTGCGATCTGCTCGGCCGGCAACCGCCAATCGATCACGCCGTGCAGCTTCTCGACCTTGCCCGCGTAGGTGGCCTTGGCGTGCTCCTGCGGCGTCCAGACCTCCTTCTTCTTCGCGAGCTGCCCGAGCGCGGCGACCAGGGCCTTGCCGGCGAGCACCGCCAGGCGATCGCGCAGCATGCCCGCGTTCTCGCGCGGATCGATCGCGGTCTTCTCGACCAGCATCACATCGCCGGCGTCGAGCTTCTCGACGATCCGCATGATCGAGACCCCGGTCTCCTTCCGGCCCTCGAGGATCGCGCGCTGGATCGGCGATGCGCCGCGGTAGAGCGGCAGGAGCGAGGCATGGGCGTTGATCATCGCCCGCTTCGGCAATCCGATCAGCGTCTGCTGCAGGATCACGCCGTAGCTCACGACGATGCCGACGTCCGGCTTCAGGGACTTCAGTTCCTTCAAGAACGCCGGGTCGTGCGGATCGGCAGGTTGGGCGACCGGCAGCCCGAGCTCCTGGGCCCCGACCTTGACGTCGGCGTCGTAGATCTTCTTGCCCCGCCCGCGGGCGGCGTCCGGCTTGGTGACGACGAGCAGCGGGGCCATGCCGGCCTCCTTCAACGATGCCAGCGAGGGGATCGCGAATTCGCTGCTGCCGAAGAAGACGATGCGCAAGCTCAAGGATCGGCTGGGAGGGTGAAAGGAGGCGAAGAGGGTATAGGCTCCTGCCGATGCCAGCAACCTTCCCCGAGGACTGGATCACGCGGCTGCCCCACGTCGAGTTCGCGCCTGCTGCGCGGCGCGAGCTGAGTGTGTACGGAGCCCCCGTGGAACTCGTGTGGCTGCCGCATCGCAAGACCCGGCCTGGGGTCCCGACCGGCGCCAGACCGCCGTTCCGCAGCAACCACGCCGAGCGGATCCTGACCGAGGAGACGGTCTGGCAGGCGCATGGCGTCGCCCTGACCGGCAACAAGTTTCCGTTCGCCGCGAGTCAGGCCGTGCTCTGGGCCCAGGCGCCGGTCCGCGAGGCGACACTGCCGATGCTCGAAGTCGCGCTGCAGCTCGAGGCGGCGTGCGCGGGCACCGCGCTGCTGAACACGACGGGCGCCGCGGCCTCGATCCCGCGCGCCCACGTGCACGTCGTGACCGATCGGCTGCCGTTCCTCGAACGGCTGCCGCGCGAGACCTTCCGCGCCGAGTACCTGGACGGTGTCGAAGCACTCCGCCTGGTTGCACCCTTCCCCTGCGTCGCGGTCGGCGTGCGCGGCACGCCGGCCGAGCGCGCGCGCCTCGCCTACCGGCTGCTCGAATTGCGCACCACGGCCGCAGTGAACCTGATCTCCTCCGGCGGGATCACCTGGGTGCTGCCGCA
>CAZSKV010000051.1:0-1954 GCA_964607495.1 uncultured candidatus Brocadiaceae bacterium | reverse complement strand
AGCAGCAGCGTGCCGATCGGCACGCAGACGATCGCGCCGCCGACCACGGTCCAGAGATCACGCGCGGGATTCGTACGGCCAGCCGGCGGCAGGCCGTGCTCCCCGAGCACGTGCAGGCCGCGCCAGAACGTGCCGATCCCGAGCAGCATGCCGAGTCCGGCCAGCGCGAAGCCGTAGCGGTGCCCGTAGGTCTCGCCGACCCAGCCGCAGATCAGCGGCGACAGGAACGCGCCGAGGTTGATCCCCATGTAGAAGATCGTGAACCCGCCGTCGCGCCGCGGGTCGCCGTCCTGGTAAAGCTTGCCGACGATCGCCGAGATGTTCGGCTTGAACATCCCGTTGCCGACGACCACCGTCGCCAGCCCCATGTAGAAGAACTGCTCCGTCGGGATCAGCAGCATGAACTCGCCGACGGCCATGATGATGCCGCCGGTGATGATCGCGCGGCGCGCGCCGAGGATGCGGTCGGCGACCATCCCGCCGACGATCGCGGCGCCGTAGACGAGCGCGAGGTAGCTGCCGTAGACCAGCGAGGCGGTGCCCTCGCGTTTTCCTGGCTCGACGCTCGCCAGGATCACGGTCTGGATCATGTAGAGCTTGAGCAGCGCCCGCATCCCGTAGAAGCAGAAGCGCTCCCACATCTCGGCGAAGAAGAGCATGTAGAGCCCGGGCGGATGCCCGGTCGGCGGCGGCGTCGCTGGGCCCGATGCTGACGTCTGCGGGATGCTGCTCACGATCCTATGTCCTTCGGCACGTGGCCTCAGAGGTTCTTCTCGAGGAACTCGGTCATCGTCTGGTACACGTGCCGCAGCTGCCGCGGGTTCTCGACCCCGTGCCGCACGCCGGGGTAGAGCATCATCGCGAAGCTCTTGCCGGCGTTCTGCAACGCGCGCGCGAGCTGCAGGCTGTTCTGCAGGTGCACGTTGTCGTCCATCGTCGCGTGCACGAGCAGGAACCTGCCCTGCAGGTTGCCGGCCGCGGCCACGACGCTCGACTTGCGGTAGCCGTCGGGGTTGTTGGCCGGCAGCCCCATGTAGCGCTCGGTGTAGATGCTGTCGTAGAGCAGCCAGTCGGTGACCGGGTTGACGGCCATGCCGAGCGCCCACTTCGTCGAGTGGGTCATGCAGAACGCGGTCTGGAAGCCGCCGTAGCTCCAGCCCCAGAGCGCGATGCGCTTGGGGTCGGCGATCCCCTGCTTGACCAGCCAATCGACCGAGTCCTCGAGGTCGCGCAGCTCGGTCTCGCCGAGGTTGCGCCAGCAGGCACGGGCCGCGGCCCGGCCCTTGCCGGAGGCCGAGCGGTTGTCGCAGATCCAGACCACGTAGCCCTTCTGCGCGAGCATCTGGTGCCAGAGGTAGTGGCGGCGGCCCCAGGCGTTGCGCACCTGCGGCGCGTGCGGGCCGGAGTACGTGTGGCAGACGACCGGGTACTGCTTGCCTGCGACGTAGCCGCGCGGCTTGAGCAGCATCGCTTCGAGCTCGAAGCCGTCGCGGGCCGGCACCTTGACGAACTCGACCGGGTTCAGCTGGTACTCGGCCATCGGCGCCATGTCACTCTCGCCGAGCACGCGCACGACCTGATCGTCCATGCGCTTGAGCTCGACCCGGCGCAGGTAGGCCACGTTCGAGGAGGTGTCGAAGAACAGCGCCTTGTCGGGCGAGAGCTCGACCTGGTGCGTGCCGGGGTCCTTGGTGACCGGCGCCGCGCCCTTGCCGTCGAGCCCGATCCGCCACAGATGCTGCTCCTTGATGTCGGAGCGATCCGAGAGGAAGTAGAGCAGGCGCGCCTGCTCGTCGATGCCGACGATCTGGTCGACCTCGAAGGTGCCCTCGGTGATCCGTCCGAGCAGCTTGCCGTCGCGCTGGTAGAGGTAGGCGTGCTTCCAACCGTCGCGCTCGGAGAGCCAGAGGAAGTTCTTGCCGCCGTCGATCCAGGCCGGCTCGCCCTCGGCCTC
>CAZSKV010000050.1:0-2439 GCA_964607495.1 uncultured candidatus Brocadiaceae bacterium | reverse complement strand
GCGCGCGCCTGCGCGAGCGCTCGCGGGTTGCCCAGGCCCAGGCTGTCGCGGCGAAGCTGGTCCTCTGCGGCGCGCAGAACGCGGGCAAGTCGACCCTGCTGAACCGGCTCCTGGCCGCGGAGCGCGCCCTGGCGGGCGCCACGCCCGGATTGACCCGCGACCCGGTCGCCGAAGCGACCGTTCTCGGCGGCTACCCGTACGAGATCGTGGATACGGCCGGCGAGGGCGTGGCGACCTCGCCTCTCGCGGCCGCCGCGATCGCGCGGGCGCGTGCCGAACGCGAGGGCGCCCTGCGCCTGGTCGTGGTCGACGGGACGCGCGGCCCGCAGCCAGAGGACGCGGCCCTCGCCCAGGGTCTGCACCTCTTCGTCCGCACCAAGGCCGACATGCCGCTCGCTCCGTGGCCGGAGACCCTGCAACCGATGGTCACGGTCTGTGGCCTGGATCCGCAGTCTTCGCCCGCAATCCGCGAGCTCGTGGGGGAGGCTCTGCGACGTTTGCGCGCGCTGCCGCTCGCGGGCCCGGTCGGGGGACCGGCGGCGCTCGATGCCGCGCAGTTGCGAGCCGTGCAGGATCTGGCTGCCGGCGGGTAGAGTCGTCACCTGGGCGATGACCTCCGACGACAAGCGCGACCTGGTATCGATCGACGACCTCTCTTGCGAGGAGATCTTCGAGCTCTTCCGGCATGCCGACGAGTTCCGCGAGGATCCGCGTGCCTGGTCCGGCCTCTGCCGTGGCCTGATCATGGCGACGTTGTTCTTCGAGCCGAGCACCCGCACGCGCCTCTCGTTCGAGTCGGCGATGCTGCGCCTCGGCGGCGGCGTGATCACCGCGGCCGACTCCGCGAGCACGAGCCGCGCCAAGGGCGAGTCGCTCGCCGACACGGTGCGCGTCGTCGGCGGGTCCTATGCCGACATCATCGTGGTCCGCCACCCGGAGGACGGCGCCGCGCGCGTCGCGGCACGGTATGCGCGAGTCCCGGTGATCAACGGCGGCGACGGCGCGCACGAGCATCCGACCCAGACGCTCTGTGACCTGTACACGCTCTGGAAGGAGAAGGGCCGCCTCGAAGGGCTCGATGTCGTGCTCTGCGGAGACCTGCGCTATTCGCGCACGGTGCATTCGTTTGCCTATGCACTCGCGCGCTTCAAGGCGAACGTCGTGACGATCCCCTACCCGGGTTTCGAGATGCCGACCTACGTGGTCGAGCGGCTCAAGCGCGAGTTCGGCGTGCAGGCGAGCGCGGCCTCGGTCGGCGATCTGCCGGGGATCGCGAGTTCGCAGAACGCCGCCGCCTACGTGACTGCCAACCGGCCGCACCAGCTGGCGTTGTTCACCACCCTGACGCCGTACCAGGTGTCGCACATCGACGCGATCTACATGACGCGTGCCCAACGCGAGCGCCACATGGGGGAGAGCACCGAGGGCTATCCGCGGCTCTCGGGTGCCTCGTTGCAGTCCGAGGCGCTGAAGGATGCCCGGGTCATGCATCCGCTGCCGCGCACCGACGAGATCAGCTACGAGCTCGACAGCGATCCGCGGGCCGTCTACTTCCGCCAGGCCGAACTGGGCGTGCCGATGCGCATGGCGCTGATGTCCTTCCTGCTCGGGCGGGTCCGGCTGCACGCCGAACCGGCGCAGCACCGCTCGACCGCGGTCGGATTGGATTTCCACGGCCGCGGTCTCTGCTGTCGCAACGAGCGCTGCGTGACCAATGGCGAGGGCCGGCGCTACCTCGCGGCCGACTTCCGGCTGCTCGTCGACAGTCCGCCGCTCCTGGCCTGTGCGTACTGCGGGCGCGAGGTCCAGGCCGTGCTGGTTGGCAGCTCGGGTACGCAGGTCTACCACCGCTACAACGCGGCGGACGCGCGCCGCATCAAGCTCGAGAACCGGGTCTACTTCGAGTCCGAGGAACAGGCGCGGGCCGCCGGGTTCCGCCCGCGGGGCGAAGGCGATCCGGCAGGTTGACGCTGCAAGGCTGCGCGCCGCCGCGCGGCCTGCGAGCGCTTTGCCACAACTTGGCGGCCCCGCGGCCCACAGGAAGGGCATTTCCACCCCCTCTGGCCGGGGGGCATGAGACTTGAAGGGCCACGTAGTACTCTTCTACCGAACTACCAGCCCGCCGAGATCACTGCCCCATGCACGCAGGCATTCTTGCCCCGAAGTCCGCTCTTGCCGTACTTGCTGCCTCGGTTTTCGTCGCCTGCTCGGGTGGCGGGGGCAGTGCTCCAGGCTCGACCAAGGGGACCGGCGGCAACTTCGTGCTGCTGCGCAGCGATCCGCAGAACGGCGGGCGCGTGTTCCTGAACGAACCCCTGCGGCTCGACTTCAGCAACGAGATCGACCTCGGGAGCGCGAACCTGAACTCGGTGACGTTCACGGTCTTCGATCTGCTCGGCAACCCCAAGCAGGAGCAGCCGGCTGGCGTGTTCAAGATCG
>CAZSKV010000049.1:0-7892 GCA_964607495.1 uncultured candidatus Brocadiaceae bacterium | reverse complement strand
GGCGGCGCCGACGCCGACGCAGGCCGTCACGGTGACCGTCAGGGTCTCCGGGGCTCCGGCGGTGGCGGTGACGCTCTACTACCGCGTGCGGGGGCCGTTTGCCGAGGTGCCGATGTTCGACGACGGGAACCACGGCGATGGCGCCGCGAACGACGGCGTCTACGGGGCGGTGATCCCGCCGATGGGGCCGCTCGCCTGGGTCCAGTACTACGTCGGGGCGAACGGCAACCTCGCGACCGGCGGCGCGATGGCGTTCGCGCCCACGCTCGCGGAGTTCCAGGCCCTGGGCTACCGCGTGCGCGGTCTGCCGCCGACCGGCCCGATCCTGATCAGCGAGTTCATGGCCAAGAACGACAAGGGCATCCGCGACGAGAACGGCGAACTCGAGGACTGGATCGAGCTCACCAATGTCTCGACGCAGGCGGTGTCGGTCAGCGGCATGTACCTGACCGACAGCGTCGCGAACCCGACCAAGTGGCAGCTGCCCGCCAACCAGACGCTGCCACCGGGAGGCACCCTGATCGTCTGGGCCGACGAAGACGAATTGCAGGGCCCGCTGCATGCGAACTTCAAGCTCAGCGCCGACGGCGAGGAACTCGCACTCTTCGCGAGCGACGGCGCCACGAACCTGGACTGGATCGAGTTCGGGCCGCAGCTGGCGGACATCTCAGCCGGCAGGCTGCCGGGCTTCCCCGCGGTGGACCTGAGGTTCCCGGTCTCGACGCCGCGGCAGTGGAACCAGGCCGAGCCGGGTGGACATCTGGCCTACTACGGTGAGAACCCGTTCACCGTGCCGCTGCGCCTGTGGGCGAACGGCACGCCCGCGCCGGGCCTGAGCGTCGAGTACAGCGTGCAGCAGGCGTGGCCTTCCTCCCCCGGCGCGATCCTGCTCGGCGGCGCCCCGGCGAACCTCCACTTCCCTGGCTTCGGTACGCTCCTCGTCGCACCTGGGTCGCTCGTGCCCGTGCCGGTGCAGACGGACGCGAGCGGGTACGCGGCGTGGCGGTTGCCGATCCCCTCCGATCCGCTGCTGGTGGGCCGCACGGTCTACCTGCAGGCGTTCGTCGTGAAGCCTGCCGCCGGTGACTTCTCGGGCGGGATCGCGACCCGGATCTCGCCGTAGGCGGTCGCGCGGCGATCGCGACCCCGGCAGAGGCTGGTACGCCCGACAGGAGTCGAACCTGTGACCCCGGCTTTAGGAAAGCCGTGCTCTATCCAACTGAGCTACGGGCGCTTGGGGGCGCGGGATCGTACCGGGGATTCCCGGTGATCCAAGCGGCCTGCGCCTCAGGTGTTGGGTCCTCGTCGCGCTCTCGGCGCCGGTTCCAACAGGTGCGAGGCTGCAGCCAGTGCGGCCTTGAGGAAGAGGTGCTCGGGGATCGCTTCGTACTCGGAGGCACCGACCTTCACCGTCCGGCACTCCGATTCGCCGCACACCGAACAGCAGCGGCTGCTGCCGACGTCGGCTCCGAGCCATGCCTCCACTGGCCGGCCGGCGATCCACACGCGGTTCGACTCGGCGGGAGCGGCCGCGAAGGAGGCCTGGTCGATCTCCCGCGTTTCGAGCTTCGGCTCGATGCCCAACGGCGCGAGGACTGCCTCCAGCTTGCGGATCGCCCGCAGCAACTCCTGGTGCGTGGCATCGCACCGGGTGCAGGTCCTGCCCTCCGGGCTGACGAGCCGCTGCCAGATGATCGGGAGAGGCTTCACGCGGGAGCCCGAGGCTACCGGGATCGGCTCAGGGCAGGAACTTCTCGGGATGGGCCAGCTTGCGCGGCAGGTACTCGTCGATCACGAAGTTCAGTCCCCACTTCGCGAGCGCCTGCTGCTCGGCGCGGACTCCCATCGCGAGCATCATCTCGATCGCCTTCTGCCACTCCTTGTGTGCCTGGAAGAACGGATCGTTCTTGAGCGCGTCCTTGGCCCGCTTCACGTCGACCTCCTTCAGCGGATGCGTCGCGTCCTGCAGCTTGAAGTCGAGGATGTCCTGCGGCGTGACGCCGAGGTAGCGCGCCTGGGGCACGCAGAAGAACTGGTTCAGGTGCACTGCATTGCCCGAACCGACCTTCAGCGTGCGGTAGATGTTGGAGATCCCGTAGGGGTCGCAGTCGTTGAACGCATACACAGGGATCTTCTTCTCGTCGGCGAGCTTGCGGATGAAGCGCCGCGTTGCGCGCGTCGGCACGCCGCCGGTGCCGATGATCACGCACTTCGCCGCGCGCCAGTACTTGTGGTAGTTCAGCCGGTCCCACATGCCGCCGGTCTCGATCACGAGGATGAAGCGGGCGCCGGTCTCGAAGCGCAGGTGTTCGACCGAGGACGGGATCGAGTAGGCGCCGCTGCCCATGCGCGTGCAGTCGATGCGCTCGTCGGCCCCAGACTCCCGGTCCTTGTCGATCACCAGCAGATCGCCGGCGACCGACCCGCCGTGCTCCTCGGGCTTGAAGCGCAGCTGTTCGCGGGTGACTCCCTCGAGCGAGAACAGCGCTTCGATGTCGTCCATCGCCGCGTCCGACTCGGGCTGCTCGGCGAACTTCGCGTCGCCCCAGTTCTTCGACACGTAGTAGGCCTCTCGCTTGGTCGCGAAGTCGTCATCCTCGACCATCTGCTTCGACAGCGCCATGAGCTTCAGGGTCTGCGCGAAGGTCTTGACCGTGTTGACGGTCAGGGTCCGCTCGACGCGCGCGCGTCCCATCTGGAAGCCGCCGCCCTTCTTGTCGTAGCGGGCATTGCGTAGCGACCGCTCGGGGAACTTGAGTTCGGGCTTCTCGAGCTTGCCGATGCTGCCGTGCACGTGCTCGGCGCAGCCGCGGATCTCGCGGACCGTCACCTTGTCGAGATCGGTCAGGGGCTTGCGGGACTTCTTGGTGTCGGGCTTCTTGGCTGCCATGGTCAGAGTTTCCGGCTCTTCTCGAGCACTGTCGTGAGCTTCGCGACGGTCGCGTCGGTCTCCTTCTCGGAGAGGGCGAGGATCTCCTTCAGCGCCTGGCCGATGTGGGGGATGTACTTCTCGATGTAGCCGCGCTTCTTGAACTCGCTCTCGAGCCGCTTGCCCTTGCGGATGTGCGTGCCGAGCTTGCGCGCGGTCTCCTGGATGCCGAGCCGGATCTCCTTGAAGATCTCGTCGTAGCCCGCGATCGCCTCCTTCGACTCGCTGGTGAACGGCACCCAGACCGAGGCGATGTGCACCATCAGCACCATCGGACCGACCGGCAACGCGCCCTTGGGATGCTGCAGGCCGTAGTTGCGCCAGTTGGTCGCAATCACGCTCTTCGTGATCGCGCAGGCCGACTGCTGGAAGAGCAGGGGCACGCGGTTCGCGTAGCGGATCAGCCGCACCGGCTCGTCGGCATTGCCCATCAGTGCTTCCTCGTTCTCGGCCTTCTTGTTCGAGGCGACGATCTTGCCCTCGGCCGTCATCTGCATCGTGTCCCCGGGCTTGCCGTAGGCGATCCCCACCTCGACCAGGAACGGCCGTCCGCGATAGACGACCGGCGAGCGCGACGACGCGACGTAGAAGTCGGCCTCGACCTCCTTCTTGAGCCCCGTGAGCAGCAGCTCCTCGCCGATCGGCGCGATGCACGAAGTCGGCGGCGCCATGATCTTGGTGTGGTCGATCGCCTTCTTGAGCCGGTCGGCGTCCTCCTTGGCGATCACGCGCGGGTTCGCGCGCGGGTTGAGCTTCGCCGCGGCGCAGATGTCCTCGGCGACCCGCGGACCGACGCGCGAGAAGTCGCGCTGCAGGAACAGGTGCACCCACTTCTCCTCGGTCTCCTGCAGCATCTTGATCAGCTGGCCGAGTTCGACCCCGTGCGGGTGCGGCTTGATCTCCTCGGTCTCCTTCGGGAGTTCCTGCGTCGCGCGCGCGAACACCAGCTCGTGCCCCTCGGGGTCCTTGTAGCGGACCTGCACGTGCGGGTTCGCGAGGGCGACGAGCTGCAGGAACTCCTCGACGCTGCGCTGTCCGCGCCGGTACTCGCCCTCGAGGTCGATCTCGACCCGGGTGCCGTGGTCCTTGTCCCACTCGACGACCTTCTCGGTGTACTCGGGTCGGTTGCGGGTCGTGTCCATGCGCACGGTGAAGAAGTACGGCAACGCCTTGCGCGAGATCCGTGACGTGATCCGCATCGGGTTGCCGGTCGTCAGTTGCGAGTACATCCCCGCGGCGGCTATGCCGATGCCCTGCTGGCCACGCGACTGCCTGAGCCGGTGGAACTTCGAGCCGTAGAGCAGGCGTCCGAACACGTTCGGCACCTGCTTCTGCACGATCCCGGGGCCGTTGTCCTCGACGATGATCGTGAACGTGTTGTCGCGGCCCTGCACCGCGCGGATCTCGACCAGCAGGTCCGGCACGATCCGCGCCTCCTCGCACGCGTCGAGCGAGTTGTCGACCGCTTCCTTGACGGCGGTCAGCAGCGCCTTGCGCGGACTGTCGAAGCCGAGCAGGTGCCGGTTCTTGGTGAAGAACTCGGAGACCGAGATCTCGCGCTGCTGGCGCGCCATGCGCTCGGCCGCGTTACCGCCGGCTCCAGGGCTCTCCTTCTTGGCCCGCTTCTCGTCCTTCTCAGCCTTCTCGGCCGCTGGTTCCGCGGTGGCTTGGGGGAACAGGGTCTGCTGGTTGGCGCTATCCGTCATGGTGGCTGGCAGAGGAATCGCTGATGTCCGTCGGGGACAGGAACGTCGGCAGGATGCGAGGATCGAGGAGGTTGAGGGCTCCCGCTTCGCGGCGGAAACGCATGAGTCCGGCGAGCTCGCTCTCGCCGAGCGTGTAGTAGATCGCGCCGTCGGTGCCGTCCGGCACGCCCCGCTCCTGCGCGAGTTCACGCGCCCGCCGCAGGATCGGCAGCACGGCGGCCGCGGCCGCGCCGGGCCGCAGCAGCCAGAGCGCGAACACGAACGGGAGCTGGGTCCACTCGTACCAGAGCTGGCCGAGGTCGAGCACCGTGCGGTCGCCAGGGTCGGCGCGGAGGCCGGCGTCGCCGATCAGCAGCACGAGGTCCTCGGCGGCCTGGGCCGGCTGGACCGTGGAGTCGATGCGCGTGAACTTGCAGTTCTCGGCATGCAGCACGCGCGCGAGCAGCACGCGCAACAGGGCCGCCGCAGCTTCGCTGCCGGAGTCGAGCGCGACCGTGCGGATCCTGGACCCCGGCCGCAGGAACGCCCGCACGCTCCGGGCCGGCCCCGCACAGGCGATGCACAGTCCCGGGGCCACGCGGTACCCGGGCATCCGGAAGGCTTCGATCGACGAGACCAGGGCAGCATCGAGCTGGCCCTTGCGCAATTGCTCGATCAGCCGGCTGGGGGTCTCGCGGACGAAATCCACAGTGGGATCCTCGGCCATCCCCGTGAGCAACGGGGCGCCGACACCGAAGGGGACGCCGCCGATTCGTAACCGCACCGAAACCGCCTCGTGAAACCGCATCGCACCATAGCGCACCCCGAGGGGGGGCCAAGGAGTTTCTTGGCTGCCGGCGGCGCCGTGGCGTTGGCCCCGGCATGGCCGCCGGGGTTGAATCCGTGCCGATGCGCGCCCTCGCGTGGACCCTGCTCTGCCAGACACTCGTTCCGGCCCAGATCACGCGGCCGCCCGCCGTGCCGCTGGTCACGCACGACCCCTACTTCTCGGTCTGGTCCTGTCACGACCGCTTGACCGACGGCTGGACGACGCATTGGACCGGCCGCACGCAGGCCATCTCGATGCTGGTACGCGTCGATGGCCAGCCGTACCGCCTCTGTGGTCCGGCCCCGCACGCGGTGCCGGCCGCGGCGCAGACCGCGTGCGTGGTCGAGGCTGCCTCCACCCGCTATGGCTTCGTCGCCGGCGCGGTCGGGGTCGAGGTCGTGTTCGCAGCCCCGCACGATCCCGGCGACCTCGAGCGGTTCGCGCGCCCGATCACGCACCTGGTCGTGAGCCTGCGCTCGCGCGACGGCAAGGCGCACGCGGTCGACTTCCAGGTCGACGCCTCGGCCGAGTGGTGCGTCAACACGCCGGATCAGGAAGTGCGTTGGACCAGGGCAAGGCTCGGAGAGCTCGAGGTCCTGGCGTTCGCGTCCCAGGAGCAACCCGTGTTGCAGAAGCGGGGTGACGACCTGCGGATCGACTGGGGCACCTTCTACCTCGTGGCGGCGGACGCGACCGCCCACGCGGCGGGGGTGTTCGGCCACGACGCCGCCCGCGACGGCTTCTGCCGCACCGGCTCGTTGCCGGACGCCGAGCTCCTGCGGCAACCACGCGCGGCCTCCGACGGCTGGCCGGTGCTGGCGCATTCGTGGCACGGCCTGCAGGTGGCGGCCGGCGGAGCGGCAGGCGGAGCGGCAGACGCAACCGAACTCTGGCTGCTCTTCGGCTACGACGACCGCTACGGCATCGAGTACTTCGAGCGCAAGTTGCGCCCGTACTGGCGCCGCGGCGGCCGCGAGTTCGCGGAGCTGTTGCGCGACGCCCATGCCGACCGTCGTGAGGCCGTCGGCATCGCCAGCAGGCTGGATCAGGAATTGCGTACGGCCTGTACGCGCGTCGGCGGCCCGGGCTATGCCGATCTCTGCGCGCTCGCATTCCGCCAGACCCTCGCCGCGCACAAGCTGGTCGCCGACATCGACGGCAGGCCGCTGCTCTTCTCGAAGGAGAACTTCAGCAATGGCTGCATTGCCACCGTCGACGTGCTGTTCCCGGCGGCGCCGTTCTTCCTCGCGTGCGCCCCCGACCTGCTCGAGGCGCAGCTCGTGCCGTTGCTCGAGTACGCGGCCTCGCCGCGCTGGAAGTGGCCGTTCGCGCCGCACGACCTCGGCACCTATCCGCTCGCGAACGGACAGGTCTACGGCGGCGGCGAGACGAGCGACACGAACCAGATGCCGGTCGAGGAGACCGGCAACATGTTGCTGCTGCTGGCGGCGCTCGCGCAGCGCACCGGCAGCGCCGGGCTCGCGCAGCGCTACTGGCCCCTGTGCGAGAAGTGGGCCGCCTATCTGCGCGAGCACGGCCTCGATCCGGCGAACCAGCTCTGCACGGACGACTTCGCGGGCCACCTCGCGCGCAATGCCAACCTCTCGGTCAAGGCGATCGTGGCGCTCGGAGCCCATGCCCGGCTCTGCGAGCGGCTCGGCAAGCCGGCTGCGGCGCAGGAGTACATGCAGCTCGCGCAGCGCTTCGCGACCGAGTGGGAGCAGCTCGCGCGTGACGGCGACCACTACCGGCTCGCGTTCGACCGCGCCGGGACGTGGAGCCAGAAGTACAACCTGATCTGGCAGGAGCTGCTCGGCCTCGAACTCTTCCGGCCCGAAGTAGCCCGCCAGGAGGTTGCGTTCTACCTGACGCGGCAGAACCGCTACGGCCTGCCCCTCGACGTGCGCGAGAACTACACCAAGCTCGACTTCCTGGTCTGGACCGCGGCCCTCGCCGAGTCGCGGCCGGACTTCGACGCGCTGCTGGCACCGATCGTTGCGTTCCTGAACGCCACGCCCGATCGCGTGCCGATGACCGACTGGTATCGGACGACCGACGCGCGCTGCGTCGGGTTCCGGGCCCGCTCGGTGGTCGGTGCGGTCTACATGCCGGTGCTGTTGACCGATCCCGGGCAGTTTCCGTTCCGCAAGGGCCGCTGACGGCGGGGTTTCCGGGACGGGCTAGACTTCCAATCCGGTGACGATGCGTTTCCCGCCCGCAGTCCTGCTGCTCCTCCCGCTCTGCGCCTGCGGCGCCGGGATCCTGGCTGGCGCTGCCGCGAGCAAGAATGGCAACAAGCCGCCGCCGCCCGAGGTCCGTCCGCCCGCGTTGTCGGTGCCCGAGCCCACCGGCCCGCTCGTGCCGCCGCTCGACGTCACTCCGGTGCGGGCGGTGTTCGTGAGCAATCTGGCGATCGATCCGGGGGCGAAGCTCGAGGTCGAGCTGCGCG
>CAZSKV010000048.1:0-7198 GCA_964607495.1 uncultured candidatus Brocadiaceae bacterium | reverse complement strand
CCAGGGCGTGAACGCGGCGTGACCACCCAGACCGACGCCAATGGCCTCTACCGGCTCGAGAACGTCGAGGCGGGACTGGTCACGATGTCAGCCGTCGCGCCCAAGTATGCGCGCCTCGAGCGGCCTGGCACGACGCTCGATCCTGCCGGGGACAACCAGGTCCACTTCGAGCTGCAACAGGGGCTGTCGATCGGCGGCGTGGTCGTCGACGCGCTGGGCAACCCGATCTCGAACGCGAAGATCAACGCCATCGCGATCAGCTCCAAGACTCCGGTCAACGAGGAGACCCGCAGCGATCCGGACGGCAGGTTCGAGGTGATCGGCCTGATCGAAGGCCCCTACCAGGTGACGACGGTCTGCCCCGGCTACATGCGCAACGAACAGAAGCCGGTGCAGGGCGGCGTCGCCGACCTGCAGGTCGTGCTCGAGAAGCAGGGCATCGTCAAGGTGCAGGTCTTCGGCAAGAACGGCCGGCTGCTGAGCAACTACGTGCTGACGGTCAAGACCGTGTTCGAAGGCTCGGACAGCTATGGCAACGCGGACATCCCGGCCAAGCACGTGCGCAACCCGAAGGACGGCATCGCGATCGTCGAAGGGATCGAGGCCTCGTCCAACAAGTACGCGCTGCAGGTGGAGGCAGACGGATATGCGAAGGGCTTCAGCGAGCCGTTCGCCATCGTGGTCGGCGGCGAACCGCCGCTGCTCCAGGTGCAGATGAACGAGGGTGGCGTGATCGAAGGCCAGATCCTCGGCCACGACGGCCAGCCGCTCTCCGGCTGTGCGGTCGTGACCCTGCCCAACCACCTGGACGAGAACCCGTTCACGGCGATGTTCGGGGCGATGATCCCCTACAACATCACGCGCACGCAGGTTGCGACCAATGCCGAAGGCCGCTTCCGCATCGCGATGCTCAACGCCGGCAAGTACCAGCTGAAGTTCGTGCACCCCGAGCACTTCGAGGTGTTCCTGAAGGACAACGAAGTGCAGACCGGAAAGACGACCACGGTGCCGGTGCTGCGGCTGGACCGGGGCACGAGCGTCGGCGGCACCGTGCGCGTCGACGGCGCGGCCGCCGGCCAGGTCAAGGTCACGCTGGGTTCGATCCCCGACCCGCAGAAGCCAGGACCCGGGTTCCACGTCGAGACGATCAGCGACAACGAAGGCCGCTTCGTGTTCCCGAAGCGGATTCCGCCGGGCCGCTACGAGGTCCGGGCCGCGCGGCAGACCCTGCCGAATCCGCTGATGCAGTTCGGCGACTTCCAGAAGACCAAGCAGGAAGTCGAGTTCGGGCGCGGCCAGGCCGAGTTCCGCCTCGACATCAACATCACGAACTGAGCGCTGCGGCGCGGCGCAGCACGCGATTCAGCGCAGCACGCGATTCAGCGCAGCACACGGTTCAGCGCAGCAGCTCCACCAGCGGCGGCACGCGCGCCTGCGCGAGCACGGCGTTGCCGCGGTCGCCGAAGTGGAACGAGTCGAGGAAGATCTCGTCCGCGGCGCCCATCTTGTCGAACACGGGCACGAGATCGGCGAAGCCGAACCGCTCGCGCGGTTCGGCCTGCAGCGCCTCCCGGATGGCCGCGACACAGGCCTGGAAGTACGGCGCCTCCTTGACCTCGCGCGCCCAGCGGCTCTCGCGCGGGGTCAATTGCTTGGCCGCCAAGGGCAGCGCCGGCTGCAACGCGAACAGGAATGGCACCTTGCGCTCCGCCAACGCACAACGCGCGAGCCGCACGTTGCGCAGGAGCCGCGCGGCGACCAGCGCGGCCGTGGGCCGCGCGGGCTCCGGGAAGGCGACATCCAGCAGCGGCGGCTGGCCGAGCTGCGTCTGCAGGTCGTTCAGCAGCTGGAACCAGAGCTCGTCCGCGTACGAGCGGAACCACAGGACGTTCCGGTTCGCGGCCGCCCACCGGATGTCGTTCATGCCCGAGAATGCGACGACGGCATCCGGCTCGAGGTCGCAGAGGCGATTCTCGATCGCGATCCGCTCGTGGGTCGTGCTCCAGCCCGCGGTCGCGAACGCGAAGACCTCGACCGGCCGGCCGAGCGCCTGCTGCAACGCCGCCTCGAGATACGCAGGAATCGTGCGGTCGTCACCCGGCGCGCCCGAGCCGTAGAGCGTCGACGCCCCGGTCATCAGCACGCGCACCACACCAGGAGGCTTGGGCACCTGCAGGGCGCGGGTCGAGCGGCATTGCGCCGGCCCGATCGTCGCGTTGCCCCAGGTGCCTGGGTTCGGCGCATGGCCCACGAATGGCGTCGGGGTGCTCGGCGGCGACCACGAGTAGCGGTCGAACTCCGCCGCGGCTCGCGTCGGGTCGAGATAGGCCTTCGCGAACTCGCCGCGATCGGCGGCGGCGGTCAGGAAGCCGAGGGTCTCGCCAGTCTGGAACGCGACCAGGCGCTGCTGCATCGGCAGCAGGGTCAGCCGGCGGCCGACCCAGTAGCCGGTGCCGAGCAGGAGCGCACACACCGCGACTTGCAGGAGGACGAAGGGGAGAGTGCGGGGCATCACGGCGCGCGGGGATGGTACCCGGATACGCCACGGGGCCGCTGCAGTGCAGCGGCCCCGTGAGCGGAGTGGCGAGGCCTGGCCTCGCGTGCGATCACTTGATCGCCATGCGGCGGGCGTTCGACATCACGACGCCGAGCGGGTTGCTCTTGGTGCCGAGCTGGACTTCGGCCCACTGGCGGTAGAGCGTGAAACCGGCCGCCGATGCCGGGAGCGGCAGCGGGACCGTCACGGTTCCCGTGCCATTGCCGGTGCCGGTCAACGTGCCGGCGATGCTCGCGGCGATGCCCGAGAGGTGCAGGTTGCAGCCGGTCATCCCGAACCCGCCGAGGTCGAGCGGCGGCTTCTGGTCGCCGACCGCGAGGAAGCAGATCACGCCGTCGCCGCCGGTGCCGGCGTAGAGCGCGAGCGCATAGTTGGCGTTGCCGGCGCTCGGCAGGCCGACCGCGGCATCCGTGGCCTGCATGCCGCCCGAACCGCGGCAGCCATCCCCGATGTGGGTGTCCGTCGCCGTCGTGGTCGCGGCGAAGTGCGCCATGCCGGTCACGCTGTTGCTCGTCGGCGTGGCGCTGCTGCCGACGCCGAGGATCGTCTTCTCGGCAGAGCCGTTGCCGGCCCAGCGGTCGCAGGCGCCGTCGCGCGAGCCTGCGATCACGTCGCCAGTCGCCGCGTCGTGAGCGCCCGAGTTCGTGAGGTTGACCGTGGCGGTCGTGCCGCTGATGGCGCCGGTGAACTCATGGCTGTCGACGGCACCGGTCGCGGCATCCATCACGATCTTGTCGCCGTAGACACCGATCAGGTGCAGCTTGTTGGCCACGGCATACATGTAGACGATCCCCGGGTTGAGGAAGGCCGTGCCCGACGGACCCTTGCCCTTGGGCAGCTGCGCGAGGATCGCATGCGTGTTGGCAACCGTGTCGTGCACGGTCACGCAGCCGGTCACCGCGGTCGTGCCCGAGTCGAACGAGGCCGTGTAGACCTTGGTGCCGATCGCGCAGCAGGCGTTGCACAGGCCGACGTAGCCGGTCAGCGTCGTCAGGTCGAGCACGCTCGTGACCGGCCCGCCGGCGGCTGGGACGGACTGCAGGATGCCGCCGGCGCCAGTCGCGTTCTGGGTCGTGAAGTAGAGCGTGCTGCCGACCTGTGCGATCTGCGCGGCATTGCCACCAGCCGTGGCGGTCGTGTTGAGCTTCGTCTCGGTCACCGTCGTCCCGGCAATCGTGATCGCGTAGACATTGGCCGGCGTGTTGGCCGGAAGCGGGTTGGTGCCGACGAAGCCGGTGACCGGTGTGGTCATCAGCACGCAGTTGTTGCGGTCGGTCGCCAGCGCGGTCGAGAGCGTGAGCTGCTTGACCGTGCGGGTCTGGTGGTCCAGGAAGAACATCTCGCCCTGGGTGGTCGTCGCGTTGATGACCGTGGCGACGGATTGGCCAGGCTGCACTTGGGCGGCCACGGCGCTGGCGAGCAGCAGTCCAGCAATGGAGAAGGCACTACGCATGGTCTGGGGAACTCCTTGCAAGGCGGAAACGAGTTGGTGGGGCGCCCGGACGGAGGTTCGACCGGGCGGACGTCAGTCTAGCGACATCCTGCGGCGGCAGGGGAGCCCCCTTCCTGGCCCCAGGACCCGTGTCAATGCAAGATGTGGGCAACCATGGGCAAGCGCGCCAGCTACTGGGAGTACATCCGCGTCGAGGACCTGCTCGGGCTGCAGAACGGGATCGCGAGCAGCGAGACCGAACTCGCGGACGACGAAGTGCGGTTCATCGTGATCCACCAGATCGACGAGCTCTGGTTCAAGCTGGTCCTGCGGGAACTGGTGACCGCGCGCGACCTGTTCCGGCTCGAGTACGTGCCCGAGACCTCGCTCTCGGCAGCCCATGCCGCCCTGCATCGCGTCGCGATGATCTTCGGGCTGGCCAGCGACCACTTCCGGCTGATGGAGACCATGCGTCCGCGCGACTACCTGCGCTTCCGCGACAAGCTCGCGCCGGCCTCGGGCTTCCAGTCCGCGCAGATGCGCGAGATCGAGATCCTGCTCGGTCTCGAGGAGCGTGAGCGCCTGCGCTATGGACACGAAGCGAGTTTCAAGGACGCGCTGCGCGGCGACGCGGGCGCGGCCTCACCGGCCCTGCAGCGGGTCGAACGCCGGATCACCGACGTGCCGAGCCTCAAGGACGCGGTCTACTCGTGGCTCGCACGCACTCCGATCCACGGCTCGACGCCGGAGCAGAAGGGCGATGCCGAGACCGTGCGCAACTTCGTGGCCGGGTTCCTCGAGGGTCACGCCCAGGCCATGCGCAAGGCGATCACCTCGATCGCCGACAGCCAGGCGCTCGCTGCCGGCGATCGCGAGCGGCTCGAGGCCCGCTACCGCGAACAACTCGGGGCCGCGAAGGACTTTCTCGCCGCGGCCGATGTCGAGCAGCCGGCGGCCGCGGCGCAGGCGCGGCGCATCCGCGCCGCGGTGCTCTTCATCGACAGCCACCGCGAGCTGCCGTTGCTGGCCTGGCCGGGCGAGATCCTCGACGGCGTGATCGAGCTCGAGCAGTCGATGCTGATCTTCCGCCAGCGGCATGCGCGCATGGTCGAACGCATCATCGGCCGGCGCATCGGCACCGGCGGCTCGGACGGGGTCGACTACCTGGACCGCACGGCCCTGACCTACCGCGTGTTCAAGGAGGTCTGGGCCGCGAGGACGCTGCTGCTCGACCCGGCCCTCGCGCCGCCGGTGCCGGAGGCCGGGTTCTACGGCTTCCGCGACGCGCGCTGAGCCGGGCCTCAGCCGCGCAGGAAGTCCGTGACTTCCTCGACGTCGGGCTTCGAGCCGATGTAGAGCGGAGTGCGCTGGTGCAGCTCGGTCGGCTCGATGTCGAGGATCTCGCGCTGGCCGTCGGTCGCGAGTCCACCGGCCTGGCGGGCCACGAGCGCCAGCGGCGCGCCCTCGTAGAGCAGGCGCAGCTTGCCTTCCTTCTTCTTCACCTCGCCCGGGTACATGTAGATGCCGCCCTGGATCAGGGTGCGATGGAAGTCGGCCACCAGCGCGCCGACGTAGCGCGCCGAGCGCGGGCCGCACTTCGCCTTGCCGGTGCGGAAGCGGCGCACGAGCTCCTGCGTGCGCGCGTCCCACTTGGGCTCGTTGGCCTCGTTGACCGCATAGCTGCCCTTGCCCTGCGGGATCTCGATGTTCGGATGCGTGAGGAAGAACTCGCCGATCGCCCGGTCGAGCGTGAAGCCGTGCACGGGTCCACCCGCGGTGTAGACGAACATCGTCGAGGGGCCGTAGAGGATGTATCCGGCCGCAACCTGCTGGGTGCCACGCTGCAGGAAGTCGGCGAGCGAGCCGCTGGCGTCGGCGGACCTGCGCCGGTGGATGCTGAAGATGCTGCCCATCGACCCGTTGATGTCGACGTTGCTGGAGCCGTCGAGCGGGTCGAAGAGCACGACGTAGCTGCCCCGGCGGTCGCCTGCGTAGTGGAACTCGCGGTCCATTTCCTCGGACGCGACCGAGGTCACGAGGTCCATCGTGTCGAACACACGGATGAAGATCTCGTTGCTGATCATGTCGAGGGCACGCACCTCTTCCTGCTGCACGTTGATCTGGCCGGTCAGCCCGAGCCTGCCGACGAACCCGGCGCGCATGATCTCGAGCGCGATCATCCGGCCAGCCAGCGAGAGGCGGGTCAGGATGCGCGAGAACTCGCCCGTGGAACCGGGGTTCTTGGCCTGGTCCTTGAGGAACTGTTCGACGAGCGTGAAGCGCTGCATGGATCTCTCTCGAGCCTTCGGGAGGCTGGCAGGATGTGGGGACCGCACTGCGCAGTCCATCTGCTGGAAGTCGCTAGAACGTGAACAAAGGTAGCGCATGGCCGGCGGCGAGCACCTCCACCTGCCGGCGTGGCGGTCGCGGAATCCGGAAGAACCCGGCCACGCCACCGGGAACTCGGGGCAGGCGCGTCCCGGGGCCCGGCTCCCCCAGCAACCGCCAGGACAGGCCCTCCCCACCATCGCCGGGCCAGGCGATCCAGGCCGCATCCGCCTGCAGGGACACGAGCCGCGGCGCGGCCAGCGGCAACGGCGGCGAACCGCGGCCGCGCCGCCAGTAGAGGCGGAACGAGTCGGTCCCCGGCCAGCCACCCGTGACGTCCGCGCGGTCGAAGCGCGCGATCTCCACCAGATCGGTCGCGGCGTGGAAGCCGGGAGCGAAGTAACGGCCGCTGGCGTGCGGGTTGCCGTCGCGCGGCGCGAACATCGCGGGGTAGTCGAGCAGGAAGCGCACACCCTGCGTGTCGAGCCAGGCGTCGAGACGCAGGGCGCGCAGGGCCTCGAATGCCGCGCGGTTCACGCGACCATCGAGATTCATCACGCGGCCGCCAGCGGCGCAGGTCACGATCCCAGAGTTGAAGCAGCCGAGCGGCTCGGATGCCGCCGGCCCCAGCAGGCCTCTGGCTTCGCGGCCCGCGAGCCACATCTCCTGCTGCCAGGGATGGCCGGCCGGTGGCTGCCGCGCTGCGAACGCCTGCGTGAGCGCGAGCGCGACCACGAGCAGGTCGGCGAGCGGAGTACGGGTCGCCCGGATCGCGCGCAAGCCGAGCCACGCGGCCACACCGAAGGGGGCGAAGTAGTAGGCCGGAGCATGCAGGCGGAGCCCGTAGTGGACGGCCGCCAGGGCCACGGCCGCGAGCAGGA
>CAZSKV010000047.1:0-6503 GCA_964607495.1 uncultured candidatus Brocadiaceae bacterium | reverse complement strand
GGCAGCCGCGATCTCCTTGTCGAGGCGCACGAGCACTGCGTTCTTGCGGCGGTACCAATCCGTCGACCAGATGCGGGCGATCCGCCAGCCGAGCCGGCGCAGGACCTCGTCGCGCAGGCGGTCGCGGTCCCGGGCGGTCGGCGAGCTGTGGTAGGTCGCCCCATCGCACTCGATCCCGAGCAGGTAGCGGCCTGGAGCCGCGGGGTCGACGATCGCGAGGTCGATCGCGAAGCCGGCCGAGCCGACCTGGGCGTGCACCTGGTGGCCACGTTCGCGCAGCGCCTGGGCGACCTCCTGTTCGAGCGGCGAATCCGGTTCGCCGCGTGGCGCGCTGCTCGCCGGCAGGCGGCCGAACTCGGCGAGATGCAGGTAGTCCTTGAGCGCGTGCACGCCGCGGGCCTGGGTCGCGGCGAGGTCGAGATCGCTCGCGCGCAAGGACGTGAAGAGCACGCAGCGCTCGCGCGCACGGGTGACGAGCACGTTGAGCCGGCGCCAGCCGCCGTCCTGGTTCAGGGGGCCGAAGTTCATCGTGATCTTGCCGAAGGGGTCCGGGCCGTAGCCGACCGAGAGGAAGATCACGTCGCGTTCGTCGCCCTGGATCGTCTCGAGATTCTTGACGAAGAACGGCTCCTCGCGTTCCTCGGCGAAGAACTGTTCGAGCGTGGGATCCTCGTTCGCGCGCAGCAGCAACTCGAGCTCGTCCTGGATCGCGCGCTGCTGTGGAGCCGAGAACGCGCCGACGCCCAGCGATCGCTCGGGACAGCGCTTCGCGTGCGCGAGGACGGCCTGGGCCACGGCTCTGGCCTCGACCGGATTGTGCTGGCCGCCGCCACGCAGGTAGACGCCGTCCGCGACGAGGTGGAACGCGAGGCCCAGCTCGTTGCGGCCCGTGTGTGGGCTCGGGAAGATCCGCAGCTTCTGCTCGTAGAAGTGCTCGTTGCTGAACTCGATCAGCGACGCATGGCGGCTCCGGTAGTGCCAGCGCAGGGCGCAGTGGCAGGCTCGCGGCAGCTGGACCAGACCGAGCGAGAGGATGCTCTCGAGATCGCGTGGATCGACCTGGTCCTCGGCGGCCGGCGCGGCTTCGTTCGCGCCCTCGAGCTTCTGGAAGAAGCTGGTCGGCGGCAGCTGCTTCTCGTCGCCGATCAGGATCACCTGCCGGGCGCGGGCGATCGCGCCCAGCGCATCGGCCGGCTCGACCTGGCTCGCCTCGTCGAAGATCGTGACGTCGAAGCCGAGTGAGCCGGGAGCCAGGAACTGGGCGACCGAGAGCGGACTCATCAGGAAGCACGGCTGCAGGGCCTGGACCACGTCACCCGCGACCGCGAAGAGCCGGCGCAGCGGCATGTGGCGGCGCTTCTTGCGCAGCTCGCCCTTCAGGATCCCGAGCTTGCTCTCCCGGTGTGCGTCATGGCCGAGGTCCGGACGGCGCTTGCGCAGGGCCTGCAGCAGGCGCTGGCGGTTGCTGGTCAGGAACGCGCGATCGAGGCGGCGGAACCGCTCGACCAGCGTCTCGTGGTCGGCGCCGACGAAGCGCCCGAGGATCGGTTCGGCCTCGAGGGCGCGGTCGGCGAAGAGACGCCAGAAGTGCCGCTCGAACGCCGCCGCGAGCCGGCCGCGCAGCGGCGCGCCATCGGGCGAGAGCGCGAAGGACAGGAACGGCAGCAGACGCGGGGTCTGCGCGGCGCCCATCGCGGCATGGTGGTCGACCCAGTCCTGCAGCGGCTCGAACGCGTCCCGGAGACCCTGCTGCCGGGCACGCATCTGCTCGAGCGAAGTGTCGCGCGCCGGGCCGCCGAACCAGTCCTGCTCGTTCGCGCCGATCGCAGCGAGCCAGGCACGGATCGACTCGCCGTGCGGGGCCAGGACCGTCTCGGTGAGCGCGAGCAGCTCGAGCGTGGTCGCCTGCCGCCGCGCGAGCGCCGCCAGGGCATGGATCGTCGCGTCGGTGCCGGGTGGCGGGCCGGCGACGAAGAACTGCCGCAGTTGGCGCGTGTCCTTGCGCCACGACGGAAAGAGCCAGCGGAAGAGCGAGCCGCCGCGCGCCTTGCGCCGCTCGAGCAACGCCTCCGCGTCGAGCTGCTGTTCGGCCTCGGGTCGGAACACCTTGCGCGCGCTCTCGCCCCAGGCTGCGCGCTGGCGCACGAACTCCAGCCAGGCCTGCAGCGCCGGACTGCCGAGCTTCGTCTCGCGGGGCGGCGAGTCCCGGTGTCCGGTGAGCGCGGTCGCGAACTCGCCCGGGGTCCTGGGTGCCTGGACGTTGAACGCCTTGGCCAGGCCTTCGGCCTCGGCCGCGAGCACGTCGAGCGCGTTCGCGAGCATCGTGTGCGCGTCCCGGATCTGCTGCTGGGCTGCGACGCCGAGGCTTGCGAGCGTGGCGCCGCGCCAGGGATGGCGCGCGGGATCGCCGATGCGTTCGAGCCGCTGGTCCAGCGTCTGCAGCGTCTCGAGATGCTGGCGCAGCTCGTCGCGCGTGATCAGCTCGAGCTCGGGGATCGGGGCCTTGGCCTCGGGAGCGCTGCGCAGCGCGATCGCGCGGGCGATCGCGGCGTGGGCCGAGGTCTTCACGGCGCCGAACGGGGCATGGAGCGCGCGCACGTAGCCGTTCAGGCGCATGCGCGCATTCCCGAGCTCACGCACGTCCGGCGGAATGTGCTTGCCACCCGACGGTGCATCGAGCGCGCGGGCGATCTGGTCGAGGACCGAGCGCTTGCTCTGGCTCTTGCTGTGCAGCTCGAGCAGGAACTCGCCGAAGCCCGCGGCCTCGAGCCGCCGCTGCACGACCTCGAGCGCCGCGGCCTTCTCGGCCACGAACAGCACCTTCTTGCCGGCGGCGAGGAACTCGGCGATCAGGTTCGTGATCGTCTGGGACTTGCCGGTGCCCGGCGGGCCTTCGATGACCAGGGAGAGGCCGCGCTTGCCGGCTTCGACGGCTGCCTGCTGCGAGCTGTCGGCGTCCACCACGAGCCACGAGTCCTCGAGCGCCTGGTCGTCGAGCGTCGCGGGGTCCTGCACCGCCTGATCCGGGGGCAGGGTGATCGGGGCGACGCCGGTCAGGGCCCGGACCAACGGATGGTCGGTCAACGCCGCGCTCGCCGGCCAGCGTTGGGGGTCGAGATCGTGGTAGAGCAGCAGCTTGTTGAAGCTGAACAGGCCGAGACATGCCTGGTCGTGCACCTTCCAGCCGGGCACCGCGTTGATCACGGCACGGATCGCGGCCAGCCAGCTCGTGAGATCGAGGTCCTCGCCGGATTCGAGTTCCGGCAGCTCGGCGCGGAAGACCCGGGACATCAGCTCCGTCAGGCACGGGTTGACCAGGATCTCGTCGCTGCGCAAGCGCACGGCATGCCGGCTGTGGACGCTCTTGCGCACGAGCTCGACCGGCACGAAGAGCAGCGGCGCCAGTGCGGCGGTCTCCCGCTCGCCGGGTTCGCGCCACTCGACGGTCCACAGCGCCAGGAAGAGCACGTTCGCCCCCTGCTCGAGCAGCGAGCTCTGGGCTTCGCGTGCGAGATGCAGCAGCCTGGCCTGCAGCGCCTCGCCGTCCAGCGCGGTCTGCAGATGCCTGTCGGTGTGGCGTTCGGCCGGTTCCGCGAGCGGTGCCAGCGGCATCCCGGCCGCGGCCGCCGGTGCTTGCAGGTCGGACGGTGGTGGAGTCCCAGCTGCCTCCTCGCGCGCGAGGAAGCTCATCGTCTTCGCCGCGACGACCAGCGACTGCCAGATCTCCGCCGGCAGCTCGTCGACGATCGGCAGGGTCGTGCGCCCCTTGCCCGGCAGGTTCAGCAGCCGGTTGCGGCGCGAGAGGTCGAGCAGGTTCTTGCGCAGCTCGGCGAGCTTGTCTTGGATTCCGGCGGACATCGGCGCGGCCGGATTGTCACCGGCGGCGACGGTCGGCGGGAGTGCGTGCTCTCACTTCCCGTCCGGCCGCGTCGCGGTGCTCGCGGCCGCCGGCGGGATCGGCAGCGGGCATCCCGGCCACCACCGGTGCAGCAACCCGAAGCGCCAGAGCCCGTAGCCGGCGCCGGCGAAGACCAGCGCGAACAGGAGGATCCGCGGCCAGGGGCTCTTCTTCTCGGCGTAGGGATCGACGAGCGTGCGGTGGGCGCCCTTGGGCAGCCGCGCGAGATCGGTCAACGACTGGCCGAGCGGCAGGTTGACCTTCGTCAGCACGTTCACGGCCCAGCCGTTCGCATCCAGGATCGGTCCGAGGTTGCGCTGCCGCAGCTTCAGCCAGGCGATCAGCATCGAGGGCCCCGAGATCGCGAGCACGATCGCGGCGACGCCGAGCGGCATCCACGGGCCGAGCCTGAAGAACGCGTCCAACGCGCCGGAGAACGCCGCGGCGAGCGCGCCCAGGCCGACGCCGAGCGCGGCGATCACGCCGACGTCGAACTTGGACTTCGGGGGCGGTGGGGCAGCGGCCCCCGCGGGGGCCTGCGCCGCGCTGCTGGCGGCGGACTGCAGCTTGGCCGTGGCGTCGGTGTCGGCTGCGGCCGCGCGCTTGGCCACCTGCTCCTCGATCCAGCGCAGCACCTTCTTGTACGGCGCCCAGAACGCCTGGCCGATGCTGATCGGGTTGTCGAGGATCCTGGTGATCGTCGCGTCCCAGTCGCGGCCCTTGCGGTCGTAGAACACGCCGTTGCGGCCGACGAAGAGGTTGTCCGAGTCCCCGGCCGTGAGCGCGCAGGCGATCGTCATCTTGTCGCTGCCCGGCCGCGTGCAGTCGACGTAGGCCAGGTAGGTCTTGGACATCGCCGCGAGGGTGCCGTGCTTGCCCGCATCGTTCACGTGGAAGCACATGTCGCACGAACGACCGTCGAGGTAGAGCGTGCCGGCCTGGAAGATCGCGCCACGGCGCGCATAGAAGTCAGTGAACGAGACGTAGTTGTTCAGCAGCCGGTGGAAGTCACGGTGCAGCCGCGTGAGGCGCTCGACCTTCGCGATCGCGTCGATCTCGCCAGCGACCGCGAGATCATCGGCGATGGCCTTGGCGAGCACGGCCTTGGTCTTGCCGGCCAGGATCTCGCGCACGCGCGGCAGGCCGAGCGGCTCGACCGCGGCCCCTTGGCGGCCCGCGAGCCACGCCTTGTGCGGCGCGAACTTCTCGCACAGCGCGAGCCATTCGGCCTCGCTCAGCGACGTCTTGTCCTTGCCGAGCATCGGCGTCACGCACGCCGCCTGGAACGTGGCGATCGCGCCGGCCCAGGCCGGGTTCACGCCCTTGGCCAGCGGCAGCGGCTTGTCGGCCTCGATCCGGGCCAGCGGGAAGTGCGCGACCTCCTGCGCGGTGATCGACATGTCGGTCGCCGCCGCCGCGAGGTAGGCGGTTTCCTCGCGGTTGAGCGCCATGAGCGCACGCGGGTCGAAGGCCGCGAGCCGGCAGCGGCCGAAGTAGTCGTCGATCTTGGCGTGCACGCGTTCGAGCGCGGCCCTCGCCGGCGCGGTCGCGTTCGCGAGCGGCAGGATCGTCTTCGCGTCCTTCTCGGCGGTCTTCCACCACGCATCCAAGGCCTCGCACTCGGCGAAGAAACGGTCGAGATGCTCCTGGTCGATGCCGGTGAGTCCGGAGCGGTCCTTCTCGCCGCCCACGCACGCGAGGATCTCCTTGGCCACGGCCTGTGCGGCTGCGTTCTCGATTGCCTCGGCCGGGACCACGCCGTCGCCGTTCAGCCTGGCCTTCGCGAAGAACTCGGCGGTCTGCTCGGAGTCGGCCACCGTGATCGTGTCCGCGTTCTCCTTGCCGAGGCTCTGCAGGATCCGCCGGGCCATCGCCTGCACGCGGCGGCCGTCCTCGGTGTCGGTGCGCAGGCTCGCGAGTGCAACGCCGTCCTTGCCTCCGATCAGGCAGTCGTACGTCGTCAGCACCTCGCCGAGCCAGCGCACGGCCGCGAGGATCTCGGGCGGACGCACGTGGGCGTCGCCGTCACTGTCGAGCAGCTGCAGTGTGCGCGGGTCGAGCTCGAGACCCTTCGTCGGACACGAGAGTGCGACCCAGAGCTTCTGATCGAGCGTGTCGAGGTTCTGGATGTCGGCGCCGCTGTCGAGGCGCACGAGGTCGACGCCGCCGGCGCGGTAGAAGCTCCAACGGTGCGAGTCAGGTCTGGTCGCGGTCGTGGCCATGGCCGGCCTCAGAACGCCCAACCGACGGTCAGGTAGTAGCCGAAGTCGCTGCGCTCCTTGGTCGGCGCGGGCGTGTTGTCGTAGTCCCAGACGAACTTCAACTGCGCGATCATGCTCTGGCTGAGGTTCGCCTGCAGGCGCGTGTCGAGCTTCAGCACGACGTCGTCGCTGTCCTCGGCGCTCGGGAACACCACGAAGGTCTGCAGGAACTTCAGCGTACCCGTGATCGACTTCTCGAGGTTGTAGGCGCCGCGAAACGTGATGTAGTCGTCGTCCGGCGTGGCCGAGCGGTAGTCCTCGAGGAAGTAGCCGGCGCCGACTTCGGCCCCGAACTTGAAGTCCTTCTCCTCGACGAACTGGTAACCGAGACCGGCGCCCACCGT
>CAZSKV010000046.1:0-3701 GCA_964607495.1 uncultured candidatus Brocadiaceae bacterium | reverse complement strand
GGAGCCGGTGGCTCACCCGCCGATCGCACGACGCCACGGGCGACGGTGGCGCTGCTGCGGGCGATCGCGCGCCGGTCCACGGCCGCGGCGTTCCGCGCCGGCCTGCCGGTGCTCGGCGTCGACGGGACGCTCGCGAACGCGGTGGGTCCGCAGAGTCCGGCGCGCGGCAAGGTGCAGGCCAAGACCGGGACGTACTACTACGACAATCCGATGAACGGCACCTCGCTGCTGACCAGCAAGGCGCTCGGCGGCTACCTGACGGGCAAGTCCGGCCGCGAGTTCGCGTTCTGCTTCGTCGTCAACGGCGTGCACCTCGCGCACGAAGGCGAGGCCGACCGGATCGGCCAGGCGCTCGGCACGTTCTGCGAGATCGCGTTCGCCGGGCTCTGAGCCCAGGCTGCCAAGGCTTCAGAGGTCCTCGACGTTGCCGAGGCGCGCCACGCCGTAGCGCGTCTGCGCGAGGGCCTGCACGCTGATCCGCCACGGCGTCTCGAGGTCGGGCGGCAACAGCGGCAGATCGAACGCAAACAGGCGATCGTTGCCGATCATCGTCGGGATCGCGGTCAAGGTCCCGGGGTCGAGCAGCAGCGTGCCATGGTTGGTCGTGAGCTTGCCGCGACCCAACGCCAGCAACAGCCAGCCCGGGCCCGGTTCGGCGAAGGTATAGACGCGCGCGGTGGGCAGACCGGGATAGGGCACCTTGAGCGTCAGCGGGCGCTCGCAGGCGATGCTCAGCTGCACGAGCCGCGGCTCGTTGCGGGCGGGCGGGCCGGCAACCTCTTCGAGCGCGGCCGATTCGTCGTAGAGCCAGGCGCGCCAGAAGCCGGTCACGAGCCGCATCGTGCGCGTGAAGATCGCCAGCTCGACGCTGTTCAGCGGCGTCGCGATCATCGTCGCGTGGTTGCACTCGGTGTTGAAGAGATAGAGCTCCTTGAGCCCGGTGTAGCTCGCGAGCGCGTTGTAGTCCGCGAGCGCGCCGTTCTGCCAGTTGACGACCGTGTCGCCCATGCCGACCACGATCAGCATCGGGAACTTGATCACGGAGGCCTGGCTCGTGGCCGCGGTCGGCGCGAAACAGATGCCGGCCCGGAACGCCGAGCTCGCCGCGAGGACGCGCAAGGTGTTGCCCCCACCCATCGAGTGTCCCTGCAGACCCATCCGCGTCAGGTCGAGACGGCCCTGATAGAAGGACGTCGGACTCTGGTTCTCCACCTGCAGGGCCGGGACCAGCGCCATCGCATCCGCGTACTGCGTCGATGACGAGCTCCGCGCCGTGTCCTGCATGACGACCACGAAGCCGGCGCTGGCGATCGCCATCGACATCTCGGGCGTCGCGCGGCCGTCACCGCCCGCACCGTGCAGGTGGACGACGACCGGGTACTTGCCCGCCGGCGCCTTGAACGGCGTGTTCGCGCCGAGCTGGGTCGCCGGGTAGAACACGCGGCAGGCGAGCAGCGGCGTGCCGCTGCCGGACGTATTCGGGAAGCTCTCGTCGCGCCAACCGACGAGCTGGGCCGCGAGGTCCGAGGCGATCAGGGCGGCGAGAAGTGGCGCGGCAACGCGCAGCATGGTGCTCGGCATGGTTCGTGCGGCGGGATTCTAGGCAGCGTTACGCCGGAATGGGGGCCAGTGGCCCGGGCAGATCCTGTAACGCCCTTGCAACGGCGACGCTGACGTGAGCTTGCTGCGGCGGGAACCGGCTCAGCGGTCCTTCCACCGCCGCAACAGCGTGTGCTGGTCCTCGCGATCCGCGAGGGCCTCGATGTCCACGTCGCCATCCGGGCGCAGGGTGAAGTAGACGCGCAGCTTCAGCGCGGCCCGCATGCTCCAGAGCGACATCCCCTCGAGCTGCTTGACCTCGAGACCGGGGTAGCTCGGTCCCTCCGTGCAGTAGAGGAAGACCGCTTGGATCGCGCGCTCGATGCTGCGCCGCTCCTTGCCCTCGAGCGAACGGTAGAAGCCGGGCGTGAAGTGCGGCACGCGCACGCGCTCGCGGGGCGCGGGCGGCGGGGGCGGCGGCGCCTTGCGCCGGCCCTTGGGGACCAGCGCGGCGAGCGCCTCGACCTCCGCTTCGAGCTGCTGGATCCGCGCCTGTTGTTCCGAGAGCCGGAACCGCAGGGCTTCCTCGATCGTGTTCGCATCCGCCAGATCCCGCTCGAGGTCGCGCTGGCGCTGCGCCGCGGGGCCCGGCTCGTCGACGCGGCCGGGCCGGGCGGCGAGTTCGTGCCGCAGCTCGTCGAGCACCTTGTGCATCCGGATGCTCTCCTCCTCGGCCTGCGCGAGCCGGCGCGTGAGCTCGGCTTCCTTGTCGCGCTGCCGCTGCGCGATCTCACGGGCGCGACCGAGTTCGGCGCGGCACTGCGCGAGCTCCTTGTCCTTGAGTTCGAGGATCGGTTTGTAGTCGCTCGCCGGTGCCGCGGTCCTGTCCGCCTGGGCCGGCGCCGCGAGCACCGCCGCGAGCGCGGTGCACGCGGCCTCGAACACCTCCGGCAGCTCGAGCGCGGCGAGCAGCTCGCCGAGCTGCATCGCATCCGCGCGCTCGAGGCGGAAGCCCTTCGGCGTCAGCCCGAAGCGCTTCGCGAGCGCGCGCAGGTCGGCGATCGGCACGCAGCGGCCCAGGAGCCAGGCGAGCCGCAACGCGCCCTTGCGCGCCAGCGCTTCGGCGTGCAGTTGCGCCGGGTCGGGCGCCGGCGCGGGATTCACAGGCCCATCCCCGCGCGCACGGCGCGCAGCGGTACCGGTCCGAAGGCCAGCACGCGGTCGCGGAACGTGCGCGCCGCGAAGTTCGCGCCGTCCCGGGCCTGGCACTCGCGTTCCAGGTCCGCGATCAGGCGGTAGCCGAGGAAGTACGACAAGGGCCGCGTCGGGGCATCGATGTCGCGCGTGACCTCGGCCTGCGCGTTCTCGGGGTCGAGCGCCGCCTCGGTGACGAAGAGCCGCTGCGCCGCGTCCTTGTCGATCCTGCCGGTCTGCAACGCACAGTCCATCACCACGCGCGTCGCCCGCCACAGGCGCATCTGCAACTGCGCGAAGCGCAGCTCGGGCTCCTTGCCGAAGTAGCCCGCGCCGTAGAGCATCTCCTCGCAGTAGAGCGCCCAACCTTCGGCGAAGAGCGTCGAGTAGAAGCGCTTGCGGAACGGGCTCAGCGGCCGCATCTCGTGCACCACGGTCTGCAGGTGGTGGCCCGGAATCACCTCGTGCAGTGCGACGACGCGGTTCCAGGCGTAGTGGTTGCCGCGCAAGCGCTCCTGCTTCTGTTCGGGCGTCATCCACACGGCGGGTGGAGAGACCAGGAAGACGCCCGTGAAACCGGATGGCGACGGCCGCGCCCCGCCGTAGCCCCCGAACGCATAGGTCTTGGACAGCCAACCGTCGGTGTGCGCCTCGACGAGCGCGTGCCGGGCCGCGAACGGGACCGTGACCAGCGCCTGGGCCAGCGTGAAATCGCGCGCCTCCTTCCAGTTCCGCTCGGCCACGACCGGCAGCTGCTCGGCCGTCGGGTGCTTCTGTTTGAGCATCTCGACGACCTCGCGCCAGCTCCTGCCCGGGGCGAGCTTCTCGGCGAGATCGGTCAACCCCTGCTGGTGCTCGCGGATCGCCGCCCAGCCGACCGCGAGCAGTTCCTCGGGGCTCTGTTCGACCATCTGCTGGTGCCGCAGCATGGCCGCGAAGAGCTCGGGTCCCGCCGGCTCGCCCGCCCG
>CAZSKV010000045.1:0-5915 GCA_964607495.1 uncultured candidatus Brocadiaceae bacterium | reverse complement strand
CGCCGGTGCAGGTCGTGCGTTCGAGCGTGCAGCTCAGCGAGGAGGAGGAACAGCAGCTGCTCGGCAGGCAGCTGTTGCGCGAGCACGCCCGCGAGTGGCGCGGGCTGTCGCCGTCCGAGATCGAGCAGCGCCTGGCCGACGCGCTGCAGGAAGCCCCACGCACGCGCCGTGGCGAGATGCTGCTGCTGCCCTGGCCGCAGGGGGATCGGGATGGCGCCTACCTCGAGCTCCGCCGCGGGCTCTTCCTTCCCGGCGAGCGGGTCGAGGTGCGGCAGAACCGCGAGGTCGGGGTGATGGAGCCGCGCGAACTCGGCGGCGAGGAGTTCCCGGCACAGCTGATCCCGCAGTGGACCGTGCCGATCGCCAGTTCGTTGCTGCACTGCGAGTTCGCGCTCTGGTCGCAGTACACCCGCGACTGGGCCGCGTCCGTCCCCGACGGTCCCGAGACCCTGTGGGACTCGGCCCGCGCGGGCTGGCTCTCCGGGGACGACGATCCGCGCGCCCGCTTCTCGCTCGACCTCTCGGCCCAGAGCCTGTTGATCCCGAGCGACGACGTGTGGCCGCGCTACGTGCGCATCACGCTGGTCGTCGATCGCTCACCCGATCAGCGTCCCGACGCCGTGCTCGGCAGGGACCTCGGTCCGAACGACCAGGAGATCCCGTTGCTGGCCACGGACCGCCTGCCGCCGGTCGACGAGGTGCCGCTCCTCAAGCTCGGCGGGGAGTGGATCCGCTACCGTGACCTGGCCGGCAGCGCGCTCAGGGGCGTCACCCGCGGCCAGCGCGGCACGCGCGCGGAGGGGCATCGCGCCGGCACCCGGCTGCGGGCCGGGAAGACCATCGTGCTGCTGGTGCCGATCGCCTGCGGGAGGGACTGCTGGAATGGCTGAGCATCGCGTGGTTCCTGCTGCCCGTACCGCCGGCTTCACGCTGGTCGAGATGATGGTCGCGATCGGCATCCTCGCGTTCGGGATCACGGCCCTGATCGGCGTGCTGACGGTCGGCGTGGCGACCCGGCGCAGCTCGGAGCAGAAGGCGCGTTCGGTGCTCCTGGCCGAGCAGGTCGTGCACCACCTCAGGGAACAGGTCTTCGCCACGGCGCCCCCCGCGGCGGGCGCCCGCCCGCCCTTGCCCACGCTCGAAGACAAGTCCCTGCCCGGCTTCCCGGGCACTACATTCTCCGTCGAGTTCACGGCCGATCCGGCCGACCCCGAACTCGTGCTCGCCAAGATCGCGATCCGCTGGCGCGATCAGGGCGAGGTGGTCGCCGAAGAGTTCCAGCACCTGCTCGTGCGCGAGGAGCCGTTCTCGCGCCGGGTCGCCCGGTTGCAGAAGAAGCCATGAACACCTTCCTGCGTTCGCTCGCCTTCCTGGTCGCCTCGACCGCAATCCCGGCTCCGGGCCCGGCACAGACCCTGCAGATGAAGAGCGGCGCGCTGCTGGTCGGGGAGATCACCGAGGCCACCGGGGACGGCCTGACCTACAAGCGCCTCGACAACGGCGGCATCCTGCAACTCGGCTGGGACGATCTCTCGGCCGAGAGCGCGCTCAAGATCAAGACCTTGTGGAACCTGTCGGTCGACGAGGAGAGCGAGGTCATGGTCGACACCGACGTGATCGTCTACGAGCTCGCCGGCGGCGCCCTCGCCGAGGCGGTCGGCAAGGTCATCGAGACCGACGGCAAGAACGTGGTCGTGCGGACCAAGAGCATCGCGCGGCTCGAGATCCCGGCCGCGAGCGTGCGCCAGCGCAGCAAGCGGCAAGTCCGCGCGCTCGACCTGGTCACGCGGGACGACTTCTACAACGACAAGTTCGTCGAGATCTCGCCGGGCGACGACGCCGACCGGCACGTGCTGCTCGCGGACCTGCTGGTCCGCGTGCGCGACTACGACCGGGCCCGCCAGCACCTCGAGCGCGCGAAGGAACTCGGCAACAGCAAGCAGGCCACGCAGCTGGACGTCAAGCTGCAGCGGGTCAAGATCTACAAGGAGAACGAGAAGGAGCGCGTCCTGCTCGAGGAGATCGGCATCCGCCGCGCGCGTGCCGAGTTCGGCAAGTGCCTCGCGCTGCTCGACGAGTTCCAGAAGGCCTACCCGCAGAGCAAGCTGAAGTCCGAGTTCGAGCGCGAGAAGGAGCGGGTCGCGAAGGCCCACGAACGCTGGCTCGTCGCCAAGGTCACCGAGCTCTGGTACATGAACATCGCGGCCGTCGCCGACCACAAGGTCAACGAGAAGGGCGTGACCTTCGCGGCGGCGCGGCAGTTCGCCGAGACGCAGATGGGCAAGGAGATCCGGCAGCGGATCGGCAAGGTCGTGAACCAGAACGAGGACGAGGTCGGGGCGCTGTTCAAGAAGCGCCTCGAGTTCCAGGGGATCACGAAGCAGCACCTCTACTCGTACGGGATCGGCTCCTGGCTGCTGGGGGCGAAGGACGTGATCAAGGGCACGCGCACGGAGGAGCTGCAGACCAAGGGCCAGGAGAAGGAGAAGCCCAAGGACGAGGACATGGAGCGGCTGCTGCGCAAGCTGCGCGAGGCGCGGGAACGGCTCAAGAAGGCCGGCCAGGGCGAGACCGGGAAGGTCAGCGACGAGGACTTCTGGGCCAAGGATTACTCGGCGCAGAACCGTTCGCTCTGGGTCCAGGCCGCCTATGTCGAGAACTCCGGCGACCTGAAGCTGATCCGGGCCTACGTGGACGACTGCAAGAACTGCGCGGGCGAGGGCGCCACGACCGAGATCGGCGACACCGGCCAGCCGCGGCGCGTGCCCTGCTTCGTCTGCCATGGGACGAAGTTCACGCGCCGGGTGCGCGCCGAGTGATGCCGGCAGCGGTCGTCCCGGCGTGCAGGGGTCTGTTCCTGGGCGCGGTCACGGCCGCCCTCGCGGCGCAGGATCCGGCGCCGGCCACCAGGCCCATGCCCCCGGATCTGTCGCCTGCGATCCTCGTGCCGGCCGCCCAGACCGATGGCGTGATCGCGCGCGCGGGCACGGTCGAGCTGACCAAGGCCCATGTCTACGACCGGCTACTCGAGAGCGACCCACGCAATGCGCGCCGGCTGATCGACCTGATGGTGCTGGACGCGCTGATCGCCGAGCAGGCGAAACGCCACCAGATCCGCGTCGACCCGGCGCAGATCGAAGTGCTGGCCGCGGCCGAGGAGAAGCAGTTGCGCACGCAGGTCGAGAAGGAGCTGGCCGGGCGCATGACCTTCGCCGAGTACCTGGGCCGCCAGCTCGGCATGACCGAGGACGAGTACCGGCGATGGCTGGTGCTGAACCTCGCACGCAAGGTCTATCGCGAGTACGTGGCCCGCTACCTGGCGACCGTGGAGGACCGCGTGCAGGTCCGCTACCTCGTGACCTCGGATGCGGCGGTGGCCGCCGACTGCAGCAAGCGGGCCCGGGTCGGGGCCGACTTCGCGAGCCTCGCGCTGAAGTTCGGCGAGGACGAATCGCGGCAGGACGGCGGCCTGCTGCCGCCGTTCGGCAAGGGCTTCCGCCACCCGGTGGCCGGCGCCGCCTTCCAGCTGCAGCCTGGCCAGGTCAGCGATCCGGTGCTGATCGAGCAGGGCGGCGGCAGGCGCTGGTACGTGGTCTACTGCCTCAAGCGGATGCCCGGCCGCCAGGTCGGTTTCGCCGAGGTCCGGGCCGAGCTCGACCGCGAGATGACCGCCCGGCCGATGACGCCCTTCGAGTTCGATGCGTTCTATCTGCAGCTGCGTGGCGCCGCCGAGAAGCTTCCTTCCACGGAAGCACCCCGCTAAAAGGTCCAATCCATGGATGAAATCTCGCGGGAGCCGCATCCCGAGCCGAACCCCGAGGACTCCCCGCTGCCACCGGACCGTCGCTTCCCGGCTGCCACGCCCCCTGCGGGAGCGGGGGCCGAGGACCTCGAAGCCGGCCTCGATGCGCCGCTGCCGCCGGCCTCGCGCTTTGCCCACACGGAGCTCGCGGCCGATGAGGACGCCATGACCAGCCCCGAGAACCGGCTCCCGCCAGAACCTGGGGCAGGTGCGCCCGAAGAAGAAGAAGAGGAGCCGGCCGCCGCGGTGCCGGAGGAGACCCTGACCGAAGCGCCGCCGATCGATGATGCGCGCGCTCTCTCGCGCATCGTGCTCGCCGCGCTGCTGGCGTCGCGGGACGCCGTGTCCTTGCTGCGTCTCGCGCAGGTCGGCAACAGCACGCAGCAGCTCGTGCGCGAAGCGCTCGGAATCCTGCGCACCGATCTGCAGCAGGCAGGCTTCCCGCTCGAGCTCGTGCTCGTCGGCGAGTCCGCGCGCCTGCTGACCAGCCCGGACGTGTTCCCGTACCTGCAGCGGCTCAAGGCGATCAAGCGCGCCGAGCGCCTGACGCCGGCGGCGGTCGAGACCCTCGCGGTCATCGCCTACAAGCAGCCGGTGATCCGGGCCGAGGTCGAAGCGATCCGCGGCGTGAAGGCCGGCCCGATGTTGCGCCAGCTGCTCGACCACAAGCTGATCCGGATCAAGGGTCGGCGCGACGTCCCCGGCCGTCCGCTCGAATACGAAACGACCGCGCACTTCCTCGAGCGCTTCGGCATCGAGTCGCTGAAGGACCTGCCGAGCCTGCGCGAACTCAAGGCGATGGGGTGACCAGGGCCCGGCGACGGCTGCTTGACGCGGGAGCGCCGCTCCCTATCGTCCGCGCCCTTCGCTTCGGTCCCGCTCGTCTAGCCCGGTCTAGGACACTACCCTTTCACGGTAGGAACAGGGGTTCAAATCCCCTGCGGGATACCAGCCTTCGCGCCATGGCCACGGCGGCGCGCGCCCACGAGCCCGGGCGTGTCTTGGCTCCTGCTGCCGCGATCGCGCGGACTCCCGGCCGATGACGCCCGCGACCCCGCGCGAACGCTTCGCCTGGTGCCTGTTCGACTTCGCGAACAGCGCGTTCAACACGGTCGTGGTCACGTTCCTCTACGCGCGCTACTTCGCGCACGAGCTGGTCGGCGAGGCCCGCCGCGGCGAGGTGCTGTGGGCGGTGGCCCTCGGCGCGACCGGGATCCTCGTGGCGCTGGTCGCCCCGTTCCTCGGCGCGATCGCGGACCAGAGCGCGCACAAGCGGCGGTTCCTGATCACGGCCTCTCTGGTCTGCATCGGCGCGACGGCCGGTCTCGCATTCGTCCGCGTGCCGCTGCTCGCGCGGGAAGACGCGATCCTGCTCGCGCTGGCCCTGTTCGCGATCGCCAACATCGCGTTCGAGGTGCTGTTCGTGTTCTACAACGCGTTCCTGCCGGGCCTCGCCGACCCGACGAGCGTCGGCCGCCTCTCGGGCCGCGGGTGGGCCTTCGGCTACCTCGGCGGGCTGCTCTGTCTGGTCTGCTGCTGGCCATGGAAGCAGGACATCCCGGCCACGAACCTGGTCGTGGCCGCGTGGTTCCTGGTCTTCGCGTTGCCGATGTTCCTGCGCGTGCGCGACCGTACGCCGGCGGTCGCTCCCGGCCAGGTCGCGGCCGTACGCGGTGGGATCGGCGCGGTCTTCGCAACCGTGCGCCGCACCGCCGACCACGTCGACCTCTGGCGATTCCTGCTCGCCCGCCTGTTCTACAACGATGCGCTGATCGCCCTGATCGGGCTCTCGGGCCTCTACATGGGCAACACGCTGCACATGTCCGCGGACGAAGTGATCCTGTACGCAGTCGGTCTCAACGTCGTGGCTGGCATCGGCGCGTTCGGCTTCGGCTGGATCGACGACTTCCTCGGCGCCAGGCTCGCGCTCCTGCTGAGCCTCATGGCCCTGATCGCGGGCAGCCTGCTGGCCGTCATGTTCCCGACCAAGGAGATGTTCGCAGTGGCTGCGGGCCTGGTCGGACTGGGATTCGGACCGAACCAGTCGGCTTCCCGCACGCTGCTCGCGCGCCTGACGCCGCCGGGACACGAAGCCGAGTTCGCGGGCCTCTTC
>CAZSKV010000044.1:0-9411 GCA_964607495.1 uncultured candidatus Brocadiaceae bacterium | reverse complement strand
GCACGAGCGCGGCCACGTGCTCGAGTTGCGCGGCAAGAGCGGCGAGCCGCAGACCGATCGGCCCCTGCACCTCACGCTCTGGCACCGCGACTACAAGGAACCGGTCGAGGTCGACCTCGAGACGGACGGCAACGGCCGGATCGATCTCGGTCCGCTGCCGGGGATCACGGCTCTGAGCGCCAACGTGGGCGCCGCGGGTGCGCGCTGGACGCTGACCGCGGCGGCCTGCCGCCTGCCGGCCAGCCTGACCGGGACCGCGGGCAGCGTGCTGCGCCTGCCCTGGCAGGGCGCCGCCGCGGCCGGCCCGCGCGGCAGCGTGTCGCTGCTCGAGACCCGAGGCGGGGTGTTCGTGCGCGATGCCGTGGCGCACGTCGCGATCGGCGGTGGCTTCGTCGAGCTGCGCAACCTGCCGGCCGGCGACTACGACCTCTGGCTCGCCGACGCGCAGCAGCACGTGGCGGTGCGCGTGACCGCCGGCACCGAGCAGGCCGGGTGGGCCGTCGGCCGGCATCGGCGCCTCGAGCTCCAGGGCCGCAACCCGCTGCAGATCACCGGGCTCGCGCTGGCCGGCGAGGAGCTGCAGATACAGGTCGCGAACGCGGGGCCGGGCACGCGCCTGCACGTGTTCGCGACGCGCTACCTCGAGCCATTCGACCCCTTCGGCCGGCTCGCACTGCCCGCGGCCCCGCCGGCCGATGAGCTGCGCGACGACCCGCTCGCCTCGCTCTTCGAGGCCGGCCGCAACGTCGGCGACGAGTACCGCTACATCCTCGATCGGCGCTACCTCACGAAATACCCGGGCAACATGCTGCGCCGGCCTGGCCTGCTGCTGAGTCCCTGGGCGGCGCGCGACGACGAGTCGCGGCAGCAGGCTGCCGCAGTCGGCCTAGGCGGCGGCACCGGTGGCAGGTTCGGTGGCCGGCGCGGCGGCCGCGGCTCGCCCGCAGCCAGCCCCGCGCCGATCCCGTCCGACGCCGGCCTCTTCGCCGACCTCGAGTTCCTGCCCGGCGCGGCGCCGCTGCACGGCAACCTGCGGCCCGATGCGCAGGGCCAGGTGCGCGTGCCGCGGAACGGACTCGGCCATGGCCAGCTCGTGCACGTGCTCGCACTGGATGCCGAGGCCACGGTCTACGCGACGCTCGCGCTGCCGGAGCGCGCCTTCACGCCGCGCGCGCGCGGCCTCGCGCAGAGTCTCGACCCCGCGCAGCACTTCTCCGAACAGCGCCGCCTCGAATACGTGCAAGCGCAAGGCCAGGCGACGGTCGCCGATGCGACGACGGCCGCGATCACCAGCTTCGATTCGCTCGACCAGGTCTACGGACTGCTGCGCACGCTGTCCGGCAACGCCGATCTCGATCGCTTCGCGTTCCTGATGCGCTGGCCACAGCTCAGTGCCGCCGAGAAGCACGCCGCCTACTCCGAACACGCGTGCCACGAACTGCACTTCTTCCTGCAGCAGAAGGACCCGGCGTTCTTCGCGCAGGTCGTGCGCCCGCATCTCGCGAACAAGGCGCAGAAGACCTTCCTCGACCAGTGGCTGCTCGACGCGGACCTCGCGGGCTACCTGCGGCCCTGGTCCTTCGCGCAGCTCAACGTCGTCGAACAGATCCTGCTGACGCGCCGCCTCGAGGGACAACGCGCGGCCGGCGGCCGCCGCGTGCAAGAGCTCTTCGAGCGCAAGCCTCCCGACGTCGAGAAGGCGAATCGGACCTTCCGCGCCGCCCTGCTCGGCCGTGCGCTCGAGACTGCCCGTGGTCCGGCGGATCTTGCCCCGCCCGACGCGGGCAGGCCGGAAGCTGCCCGCAAGGAAGCGAAGGCAGCACCGACCGGTCCGGCGGCCGCGGCCCCCAAGAAGTCGGAGGCCTTGCGCGAAGAGCTCAAGAAGCACGACGAGAAGGCCGGCGCCGACAAGTTGCTCGCGGATGCACCGGCCGAAGCCGGCGAAGACCTGGTGGCCGACCGCGAGGCGGAACGCAACCTGGATGCCGAGCTCAGGAAGGAGGTGCGCGAGGTCTATCGCGCGCCCGACCCGACCAAGGTGCTGCTCGAGAACAACTGGTGGCATGTGCCGGCGGCCGCGGCGACGCCCGACCGGATCCCGGTCAACACGTTCTGGCGCGACTATGCGCTCGCCGCGCCCGGCGTGCCCTTCTGCTCGCCGGCCATCGGCGAAGCCACGTCGTGCCTTTCGGAGATGCTGCTCGCGCTCGCGGTGATCGACCTGCCCTTCACCGCGGCGAAGGCCACGAGCGCGCGCCGTGACCAGCAGCTCGTGCTGCAGAGCGAGACGCCGTTCCTGCTGGTGCGCCGGGAGTTCGCGCCGGCGACACCCGCCGCGACCGCGAGCCCGATCCTGATCAGCCAGAACTACTACCGGCTCGACGACCGCTACCGCTTCGAGCACGGCCAGCGTCTCGATCGGTTCGTGACCGGCGAGTTCACGGTGGACGTGCCCTATGGCTGCCAGGTCGTGCTGACCAACCCGACCTCGACGCCACGCACCCTCGACGTGCTGCTGCAGGTGCCGCGCGGTGCGGTGCCGGTGAGCAAGGGCTTCTACACGCGCGGCCAGGCCTTGCGCCTCGAGCCCTTCGCGACCGCGGCGCTCGAGTACGCGTTCTACTTCCCGGGGGCCGGCGACCAGCCGCACTACCCCGCGCACGTGTCGCAGGAGGGCACGCTGCTCGCGTTCGCGCCGCCGACGACGCTGCACGTGGTCACCGTGCCGACGCAGGTCGACACGACTTCCTGGGAGCACGTGTCGCAGGACGCCGAGCCGGCCGCGGTCCTGGCCTACCTCGACACGCACAACCTCGCGCTCCTCGACCTCACGCGGATCGCGTGGCGGATGCGCGACAAGAACTTCTTCGGCAGCGTGCTCGAGAAGCTCACGCAGCGCCTGTGCTACGCCGACAGCCTGTGGGCCCATGGCCTGCTGCACGGCGACCTTGCGGCGACGCGCGAGTACCTGCGCCACGCCGACCAGTTCGTCGCGCGCTGCGGCCGGGCCCTGACCTCACCCCTGCTCACGATCGATCCGGTCGAGCGGCGCGGGTACGAGCACGCGGAGTTCGAGCCGCTGTTCCACGCGCGCGCGCACCGCCTGGGCAGCAAGCGGCAGATCCTGAGCCCGGGGCTCGCGGCCCAGTACGAGGCGCTGCTCGCGATCCTCGCGCATCGGCCCCAACTCGACGCGCAGGACTGGCTCCAGGTCACCTACTACCTGCTCGTGCAGGATCGGATCGAGGAGGCCCTCGCGAGCTTCGCGCGCGTCGACGCCGCGAAGCTGCCGGGTCGGCTCCAGTACGACGGCATCGACGCCTGGCTCGCGTTCTGCAAGGGCGACGTCACGGGTGCGCGGCGGATCGCCACGTCCTACCGCGACTATCCGGTCGCGCGCTGGCAACGCTGGTTCCGCGATGCCCTGCAACAGCTCGACGAGATCGAGGGCAAGGCGGTGGCCACCACCGATCCCGAGGACCGGATGCAGCGGCAGACGCTGCTCGCCGCGACCGAGCCCGGCCTCGAAGTGCTGGTCGAGGCGAAGAAGGTCCTGCTGCGCTACCAGAACCTCACGCGCTGCCAGATCAGCTACTACCCGCTCGACGTCGAGGCCTCGTTCTCGACGCGGCCCTTCGTGCAGCAGGAACGCGGCGCCTTCGCCTACATGCAGCCGAACCGCAGCGACGAGATCGCGCTGCCGGCCGGACAGAAGGAACTGAGCTTCGACCTGCCGGCCGAGTTCCACCGCAGCAACGTGCTGGTCGAGGTGCGCGGCGGCCCGATCACCAGGCGGCAGACCTACCTCAGCAACTCGCTGTTGCTGCAGACGGTCGAGAGCTACGGCCACCTGCTGGTCACGCAGGCCGGGAGCGGCAAGCCGATGCCGAAGGTCTACGTGAAGGTCTACGCGCAGCTGGACGGCGGCCGGGTGAGCTTCCACAAGGACGGCTACACCGATCTGCGCGGGCGCTTCGACTACGCGTCGGTGTCGGCGCTGGAGACGCGCGGCGCGAACCGCTTCGCGTTGCTCGTGTTGAGCGAGACGGACGGGGCCGTGATCCGGGAGGTGACGCCGCCGGGCCGGTGAGCGCCCGGGCTCAGGACTTCACGACGATCGTGCCGAGGTTCGAGGCCCAGATCTCCGGGACCCCGAACGGCGCGGTCAGGAACTGGAACGTGACCACACGGTCGAGCTGCCAGTTGGTGGCGAGCTGGAAGGGCACGTCGAGCCGGCCGGTCGCGGGGATCGTGAACGGACCGAGCGTGAAGATCGGCAGGACGTGCAGCGTGCCGGTCGTGATCAGCCCGGGAAACGGCGTCAGGGCCGGCGCGTCGCCGAACGCGAGGAGCGCGAGGTCGTGGGGACGCGCGAGCAGCGCGAACGTCACGTGCTGGCCGGGAGCAGGCGTGCCGAGCATCACCGCGAGCGGGGCCGGCGTACCGGGTTCGTAGAGCTTCGCCCCCGCGAGCAGCACCGTGGGTTGGCCGGAAGGGCCAGGGCCCGTGGTGCCCACGCCGCCCGGACCACCGGCGAAGGTCGCGCCGACGTTGCGCGTCTCGCCCGCGGTCGCGACCAGCCCGTCCCCGCCGGCTCCGCCCATCGGGAGGTAGGCGTTCACGTTGCCACCGGTGCCGCCGGTGATCGTGCTGGCAACCGCGTGCAGCACCGAGGCGTTGGCGCGCACGCCGGGCCCCCCCGCGCCCGGATACCAGATGCTGAAGCCGCGCAGACCGCCATCCACGCCGACGCCACCCGTGACCTGCGAAGCGACGAGGTGCAGGAACGAGCGCTCGAGTGAGATCCCGGGCGACCCCGGATGCGCGAGGAACCGGTCGATCGATGCGCCGACGCCGCCGGTGATCGTGCACGCCGTGACCTCGACCAGCGAATCGGTGATCGCGAGCTTGCCCGGTTCGTTCGCGCCCTGGGTCGCGCCCGGCGGCGCGAGCGTGCAGTGCAGCAGGTGCACGTTCTTGCTGCCGGTGATCGTGAACGCGCTCGAGCCGAAGAAGTACGCGGGCGGTGGCGCGAACACGACGCGTTCGAGGAGCACGGGGCCCGCGGCGCCGGTGATCGCGAGCTTCGGCGGCAGGAACACTCCCGCCACCTCGAGGCGCAGATCGCGGATCACGATCGCCTGCTGCGCCGTGGTCGGGCCGAGCGTGATCCCGGAGAATTGCATGTTCACGACGACGGAGGCGGGGTCGTCGCCGAGGATCCGCAGGCTCTTGTTGCTGAGCGTGAACGGCGAGTAGACGCCGGGTCTGACCCGCAGCACGGCGCCGCCCGGCACCGCGGCGATCGCCTGCGGAAGGTCGGTGAAGTGGCCGCCGCCGGCCGCGTTCACGACGAAGGTCTGCGCCGGGGCAAGGACCGCGAGCACAGGCAACACGAGGACCAGCGGGATCGTCGGGCGCATGGCGCTCCTTTGGGGAAGAACGGCGGATCCTACCGCGTCGCGAGGCAGGGCAGGAGGCGTGCTAGACTCGGCGGCCGGAATGGCACCGCTCATCGCGTGAGGACGCCCGGACCTTGCAACCGCCACCAGTCGCCAGCGAGTTCCGTCTCGGCCTCGAGGTCTGCCTCGCCGATCCGCCGCAGATCCTGAAGAACACGCCCTTCGGCCTGCTGCTGAACCAGGCCTCGGTCGAGCGCACGTTCCGGTCGGCGCACACGCTGCTCGCCGCGCGGTTCCCGGGGCAGTTGCGCGCGCTCTTCTCGCCGCAGCACGGCCTCTTCTCCGCGCAGCAGGACAACATGATCGAGAGCGCGCACGCGCGCGCGCACGGGCTGCCGGTCTTCTCGCTCTACTCGGAGACGCGCAAGCCGCGGCCTGAGATGCTGCACGGCCTCGAAGCGCTGGTCGTCGACCTGCAGGACGTCGGCACGCGGGTCTACACCTACATCTGGACGCTGCTCCTCTGTCTCGAGGCCTGCGCGGCCGCCGGCGTGCGCGTGGTCGTGCTCGATCGGCCGAATCCGCTCGGCGGCGAGCTCGTCGAGGGTCCGCGACTCGATCCGGCCTATGCGAGCTTCGTCGGCCTGCACCCGATCCCGATGCGGCATGGCCTGACGATCGGCGAACTCGCGCAGCTGCTGAACGCCGAACGCAAGCTCGGCGCGGCGCTGAGCGTCGTGCCGATGCAGGGTTGGCGGCGCGAGATGACCTGGCCGGCGCTCGGCCGCGCCTGGGTGCCGACCTCGCCGAACCTGCCCCGCTGGGAGGGCGTGCAGGTCTACCCCGGCCAGGTGCTGCTCGAAGGCACGCAGCTATCCGAGGGGCGCGGCACGACCACGCCCTTCGAGATCTTCGGGGCGCCATGGCTCGATCCCGACGCGCTGCTGCGCGCGCTCGAGGCCCACGACCTGCCGGGCGTCGTGTTCCGGCCGCTGCGCTTCGAGCCGACCTTCCACAAGTTCGCGGGCCAGAGCTGCGGCGGGTTGTTCGTGCATGCGACGGACCACAGGCGCTTCGCGCCCTACCGGACCACGCTCGCGGTGCTGGCGGAGGTGCGGAAGCTCTGGCCGCAGCACTTCGCGTGGCGGCAGCCGCCGTACGAGTACGAGACCGTGAAGCTGCCGATCGACATTCTCGCGGGGACGGCGGCCGTGCGGCTCGCGATCGAGCGGGGCGTGGACGCGGCCGAGATCGAGGGGCTGGCGCGCGGGGAGGTGGGATTCGGCCGAAGGCATTGGCTCTACGAGTGAGCGCCGCAGCCCACCCGGGAACTGATCCCCATAACAAAGTACGCGGTACTTCATAATGGACTTCCGCGCATGCGTCCGCCCGCTCACCTGCTGCTGCTCGCAACCCTCTGCCCGGCGCTCTCCGCGCAGCAGGCGCTCTTCCTCCGCAACCACCAGCTCGTCGGCCTGCACGCCCCCACCACCCGCCAGGCACTCGACCAGCTCTTCGCCGGCCCACCTCCTGGCCTCACGACGGCCATCCCCCCCGGCACGCGACTGCTGGCCCTGCGCGCGGACGGCCCCGACCTGACGCTGACCGTCTCGCGGCACTTGCTGCTCCCCGGCCCCGGCCACACGCTCGAGCACGCGATCGAGCAGATCGACAAGACCGCGCTCGCGGACGGCGAGTTCAGGTCCGTCCACCTGCTCGTGCGTGACAGCCAGGGCCGCGACCGCACGCTGCGCGAGCTGCTCGGAGAGGGCCACCCGGCCACGCCCTCGCCACCGCCCCCACCGCGGCTCGGCCCGAACGGCATCGCCGGCGCGCTCTCGGGCAAGCGCATCGCGGTCTCACCCGGCCACGGCTACTACTGGAGCGCCACGCTCAACACCTGGACCACGCAGCGCGGCGCGATCGACGGGCTGACCGAGGACTTCCACACCAACGAGATCTGCATGGACTGGCTCATGCCCTATCTCGAGAACCTCGGCGCCCTGCCCTTCAGCTGCCGCGAGCGCAGCCGCCAGGTCATCGAACGCTACGGCGACAACGACCCCGGCGCCGGCACCTACGCCGAGACCGGCGCCTGGGCCACCGGCGCCGCGAACGGCTACAACCTCAAGACCTATCGCTACGCGGCAACCACGGCCACCGTGACCGCGACCGCGACCTGGGACGTGCCCCTGCCCCAGGACGGCATCCATCCGGTCTACGTGTTCTTCGCGGCCGGCACCAACCGCGTGCCCGATGCGCGCTTCACCGTCCACCACAGCGGCGGGGCGACCCCGGTGCTCGTCGACCAGACGCGCACCGACCGCTGCTGGGTCTGGCTCGGCGACTTCGCGTTCACGGCCGCGGCCGGCGCCAGGGTCGTGCTCGCCAACCAGAGCGCGCAGGCCGGCAAGGTCGTGATCGCCGACGCGGTCCGGATCGGCGCCGGCCTCGGGACCAGCGGCAAGCCGAAGTGGCAGGAGTGCGCGCGCGTCTGGACGCAGTTCGCCGGCGCGCCGTCCTCGGTCTGGAACCGCGGCACCGGCAGCGACAACGGGGACGACGTGACGACCCGCCCGGCCTTCGCCGAATGGCAGGGTGCCGATGCCTTCGTCTCACTGCACACGAACGCCGGCGGCGGCGCCGGCACGGAGACCTTCATCTACAGCGGCGGCGCGACCGCCGGCTCGGCGCAGCTGCAGAGCGCGGTCAACAACCAGATCGTCGCCGACCTGCGCGCCGAGTACGACCCGGCCTGGGTCAACCGCGGCCTCAAGAGCGCGAACTTCGGGGAAGTCCGCGTCCTGAGCACGATGCCGGGCATCCTGTGCGAGCTCGCGTTCCATGACACGATCGGCAGCGCCGACCACCGGGCCTTGCACGATCCACGCTTCCGCCGGATCGCGGCCCGCGCCTTCGCGCGCGGCGTCCTGCGCTACTTCCAGCCGAACGCTCCGTTCCCGCCCGAGCCGCCCGCGGCGCTGCGCGTGACCCAGGACGGCGCGCGCGGCCTGCGCGTGGCCTGGGATGGCGTCGCAGGCGCGAGCGCCTATTCGATCGAGGTCTCGCCCGACGGGCGCGGCTTCGTCGAGGCGGCCCAGACCCCGGCCACGAGCTGGAGCACCGGGCCACTCGTGCATGGCAGCCTGCGCTCGTTCCGCGTGCGCGCCCTGAACGCGACCGGCCGCTCGCTCCCGAGCGAAGTGCTCTGCGCCGGCACCGACCACCGCGGTCACGCCGCGCTGCTGCTCGTGCAGGGCTTCGATCGCTTCGATCGCTACGTGAAGGAACCCGAGAACACGCTCGACTACCTGCGCCTGCATGGTGACGCGATCCGCCGCGCCAATCTCTTCTCGCTCGGCTTCGACGCCGCGAGCAACGAGGCCGTGGCCCTCGGGCGGGTTCCACTCGCGGCCTACCGCGCCGTGGACTGGGCGCTCGGCGAGGAGAGCACGCAGCACGAGACCTTCAGCGCGACCGAGCAGTCGCTGGTCGCTAGCTACCTGCAGCAGGGCGGCCGACTGCTCGTGACCGGTGCCGAACTCGCCTGGGACCTCGGGACGCTCGGCAGCCCGAGCGACCGCGCGTTCCTGCAGACCGTGCTCGGCCTCGCGTGGGGCGTCGACGACGCCGGCACCTATGGCTTCCAGGCGGGGCTCGGCGTGCTGCAAGGCCTGCCCGCCGGCAGTTTCGACAACGGCAGCGCGGGCACCTACGACGTCGGCACGCCCGACGAGCTGGTCCCCTACGACGCGCGCTCGACGGTCTGCCTGCGCTACGCGACCGGAGTGCACGCCGCCGGCGTCGCCAAGGTCGACGGCGCCGCGCGCGTGCTCGCGCTCGGCTTCCCGTTCGAGACCGTGACCAGCGCGACACTGCGCGCCGACCTGATGGCCCGGGCGTTGCGCTTCCTGCTCGCTCCCGAGGAGCTCGCGATCGCGCCAGCCGCGCCGCTCGGCCAGGTCACGCCCCTGACGCTCACGCTGCCAGCCGAAGCGAACGCCCCCTA
>CAZSKV010000043.1:0-4127 GCA_964607495.1 uncultured candidatus Brocadiaceae bacterium | reverse complement strand
GAGCGCGACGCCGAGCGCCGAGAGCGCGAAGACTCCGAGCCAGCGCGCGCCACCGCGGCACGCGAGGGTCGTGCCGACCAGCAACGCCAGCATGGCCCCGCCGGCCCAGGCCACCGCCGTCACGTAGCCGCAGGCCGCCGCGAGCAGTCCGGCCGCGGCGCGCGGCGAGTCCGCGAAGAACTGCGGCATCCAGGCGCGCATCAGCTCCTGCTCGACCGCCGAGCCGCTGAGGTGGGGGCGCACGTGCAGCGCGTAGAGCAGCAGCAGCATGCCGCCGGCCGGCAGATGGGCGAGCGCCAGCCGCAGGGCCTGGGTCCGCGCGAGCGTGCGCAGCAGCAGCAGGGTCGCGGTCGCGACCAGGCCGCCGGCGAGCACGATCGCGGTGCCGTAGTGCAGGGTCACCGCCAGGGCGAGCGTCGTCGCATAGAGACCGAGGCCACGGCGCCGGTCACTCGCGAACGCGGCGAGCCCCCGCAGCCCGAGCGCGAGCAGGAGCACGAGCGCCGCGTAGGGCCGCAGCAGCTGGCTCTGGGTGATAGCCTGCGGCGAGAGCGCGAGCAGCAGCGCCGCGACCAGGCCGGTCGCCGGGCCCGCGAGCGACTTCCCGGCGCGGTAGAGGCACCAGATCGCGGCCGTCCCGCAACCGAGCGCCGGCAGGCGCAAGGCCAGCAGCGAGTCGCTGCCGCACGCCACGAGCCGCAGCAGCACGTACCAGCCCGGGGGGTGCGTGTTGGCCAGCATCTCGTCGATCGCCAGCGGCAGCGCCCGGGTTGCGATCGACCAGTTGATGCCCTCGTCCGGCGACAGCCATGATCGCGTGAGGCCGTGCAGGCGCAGGCCGCAACCTGCCAGCACCAGGGCCAGGGCGGCCAGGTCGGGCCAACGGGTCGTGGTCGCGGCGGGCATCGGGAGGGCACGATGCCGGTTCGCGGGCGCCGGCGCGAGCCGGATCGGGAGTCCGCCGCGGTGTCGGCTTTCGGTCAGGTTGCTGCTGCGCAACCTCCGATATCAAGAGGACGATGTCGCCCGGTCCGTGCTTTGCTGCACCGTCGCAGCTGCCTAACATGCCGCGCCAAGACCCGGTCGACCGGACCCCCGATGCCGCCATCCAGAACGCACATCCTTCGCACCCTGCTGGTCGTGGTCTGGGCGCTCGTCCTGAGCAGTTGCTCGGGAGTCGAGGAGAAGCGCGTGCGCCAGGTGCTGCACGAGAAGGGCTTCGGCAGCCGGGCGCAGGGCGTGGCCACGCTCGAGAACTACGTCTCGGGTGGCGACGCGGTGCTCTTCGTCGTCGATCCGGCGATCCTCGGGCAGGCCGGTGCGGAACAGCTCGTGATCCTGACCGCACCGCAGCCGGTCGGCCTCGATGGCACGATCTACGTGCCCTACGTGGGCCCGCTCTGGGTGCTCGGGATGACCGAGAACGACCTGTCGCGGCTCGTCAGCGAGCTGCTGCAGCGCTTCTTCACGTTCACGGTCACGGTCAATGCCCGGATCACCGCGGGGCCCGGCGGCGGCAAGGCCTACTTCGTGTTCGGCGAGTCGCTGGCGAAGGGGCGCATCCCGTTGCTGCGCGGCGACCTGACCGTGTTCGACGCCCTGGCCACGACCGGATTCACGACCTACGCCAACCTCGGCCGCGTGCATGTGATCCGACCGGACGCCGAGAACCCGCTCGACATCGTCGTGAACTTCCGCGAGATGGTGACGACCGGCAACACGACCTACAACATCCTGTTGCAGGACAACGACATCCTCTACGTCCCCGCGACCTTCTTCGGCACCCTCGCGCGGTTCTTGGAGCGGCTGCTGACCCCCGTGGGCATGCTGGTCAACACGCTGCTGGGCATCTCGACCGTGCAGGCGACCTACGACTACACGTTCAACAACGGCGCCTATCCCGGCTACGGGTACTACCGGTACTGACGATGGGCGGCCCAGTCGCCAGGAGGCGCGATGGCTGAGCTCGACCTCCCGCCGATCTCGTTCGCGCGTTACGTCGACCTGCTCAAACGCCGGCGCTGGCAGGTCCTGCCGATCACCGTGCTCGGGCTGGTGATCGGCGCGCTCGTCGCGCTGATGATCCCGCGCTACTACGTCGCGCAGACCGTGGTCCGCTTCAACGGCCGGCTGCTGAAGAACCTGGACCGCAACCAGCAGGATCCGCTGCTGCCGGCGATCAGTGTCGCCCGGACGATGGTCGGCGTGCGGGTCGCCGAGGCCCTCGAGCGCCTGCGCTGGCCCGAGCATGCCGGCGGCACGCCGGCGGAACGGCGGGCGGTCGAGGCCGACGTGCGCTCGCGCGTCGAGCTGCACGATGTCGGCCAGGCCGAGAAGAACCGCACGGTCACGCTGATCCGCATCGCCTACCGCGACACGAACGGCGTCCGCGCCGCCGAACTCTGCAACGCCGTGCGCGAAGTCTGGCTGCAGGGCGAGCACCAGCAGCTCGAGGCCGAACTGCAGGGCGAGGTCGCGCTGCGGCTCGAGGCCTCCGGCCAGGCGCTGCGGCAGCTGCAGAGCCTGCGCACCGAGCTGGCCAACTTCGAGCGCCAGCATGCGATCAATCCGCAGGACTGGGTCGGCGGTCGCGACCGGCAATCCGAACTCTCGCGCCAGCTCGACGAGACCGGCCGGCGCCTGTCCGAGCTGCGCGCGCAGGTGACGACGCTGCAGGGGACGATCACCCTGCTCGAACAGGAGCTCGCGAGCCAGGCGGTTCCGCGCCGGATTCCGGTGCCGATGGCCGAGCAGACCGCGAACCCCGAGGTCGCGGCCCGGCTCGCCCAGGCGATCGCCTTGCGCACGATGGCCCAGCGCGGGCTCGAGAGCACGACGCCGAGCCACCTGAACCACGCGATCTACCAGCGCGCGCTGGCGATGGCGGACGCCGAGCTGCGGGCCGCCCAGGCGTCGATGACCGCGGCGGCGCCGCGCGAGCGCGACAACCCCGAGTACCTGAGCCGCGTCGAGCGCCTCGACCGCTGCCAGGGCGAGCTCGTGCAACGGCAGGCCGAGCTCGCGCAGCAGGAGATCCGCCAGCGCGAACTGCGGCAGCGCGTCGAGGCGCTGCCGGAGGTCAAGCGCAGCTACGAGGACCTGATCGGCCGGCGGGATGCCGCCGAGAGCTCCTGGAAGGATCTCGAGCGGCGTTCGCAGGAGGCGCAGGAGGAGAAGCGCGTCAGCCTGAACGAGAAGCTGATCGAGGTGCTCGAGGAGGCGCGCGAGCCGCAACGGCCGACCGAGCCGAACGTAGTGCTGGTGGCCGGCACCGGTTCGGTCCTCGGCCTCGGCCTCGCGATCGTGCTGATCCTGCTGCTGGACTTCGTGCGCTCGACGTTCAAGACCATCGACGACGTCGAGCGCTCGCTGCCGGTCCCGGTGCTCGGTTCGCTGGCCCACCTCGAGACCGAGGAGCAGCGGCGCCAGGTCGCACACCGGCGCGCGCGTGCTTCGTTGCTCGCGGGCGCGTTCCTGGTCATGCTCTGCGCGCTGGTCACGGTCTACTACGTCGCCCCGTCGCGCCTGCCGGTCCCGATCTGGAAAGCGCTGCAACTGCTCCTCGGGGCCGGCGAGTAGCGGGAGCCGAGCCGCGTGCGCGACCTGGTGGTGTTCGCGATCGTGATGCTGAGCCTGCCGCTCGCGTTCCGGCGGCCGTTCCTCGGCCTGCTCGTGTTCTCCTGGCTGGCCTACATGCGGCCGCAGGACCTGTGCTGGGGCTTCGCGCGCAGCATGCGCTTCTCGTTCTTCGCGGCGATCGCGATGATCCTCGGCTGGTTCGCGCACGAGATCGGCCGGCGGCGGTTCGTGATCTGGGACCTGCGCACGGCGCTGATGGCGCTGCTGCTGGCCGCGACCTCGGTCTCGCTGGTCTTCGCCGAGAAGATCGACGAGTACGTGATCCGCTACTACATCGAGTTCCTGAAGATCATCCTGATCGCGCTCTTCACGACCGGCCAGGTCGACAGCAAGGAGCGCCTGCGGCTGCTGCTGTGGACGATCTGCCTCTCGCTCGGCTTCTACGGGATCAAGGGCGGCATCTTCGGCATCCTGTCCGGGGGTTCCCCGATCCTGCGCGGTCCGGGCGGGATGCTCGAGGACAACAACGACTTCGCGCTCGGGCTGGT
>CAZSKV010000042.1:0-7500 GCA_964607495.1 uncultured candidatus Brocadiaceae bacterium | reverse complement strand
GGCCACGAGGTCGTCGAGGCAGTCGACGATCGACGGGACTTCGGCCATGGCCGTCAGCCGGATCGCGGCTGGCGGCAGCCCCGCGCCTGCGAGCAGGGCGGCGAGGGCCCGGATCTCGTGGCTGGTGCGCACGAACGGCAGCATCAACTGCAGGTTCGGGCAGCCGTCCGCCCGGGCCGCGGCGAACGCGCGCAGTTCGAGGTCGAAGAGCGTCCGGTCGCGCAGGTAGCGCGCGCATCCGCGCAGACCGAGCATCGGGTTCGGCTCGACCGCCTCGTGCTCGCGGCCGCCCTCGAGCTCGGCGAACTCGTTGCTGCGGAAATCGTAGGTCCGGTAGACGACCGGCCGCGGTGCGAACGGTCTGGCCAGGCGCACCAGGGACTCGCGCATCCGGGCGACGAAGCGCTCCCCGGCCCCGGCGGCGACCAGCGCTTGCGGGTGCTTGCCACCGAGCGCGGAGAGCAGCATGGTCTCGGCGCGTACCAGGCCGACCCCGTCGACCGGCAGGGCGGCGATCTCCTCGGCCCGATCGGGGGTCGACAGGTTCACGAAGATCTCGGTGCCCGTGACCAGGGCCGGGGCCGGGGCGGGCGCGGCCGCGGGGGCCGGACGGGCCGTGGCCGGGGCCTCCACCTTGCCGGCGAGCACGAGCCCGCGCGCCCCGTCCACGCTGACCACGGGTTCGGCGCCGAGCACGCGGGTCGCGGTGCCGGTGCCGACCACGCCGGCGATGCCGAGTTCGCGCGCGACGATCGCCGCATGCGAGGTCGCCCCGCCTTCGTCGGTGACGATCGCGGCCGCCTTGCGCAGCAAAGGGAACCAGTCGGGCGTCGTCATCCTGGCGACGAGCACGTCGCCCTGGCGGAACAGCGCTGCCGGGTCGTAGCGCGGGATCACGACCGGCTTCCCGCTCGCGAGGCCGAAGCCCGAGCCGACCCCGTGCAGCAGCACCTTGGCGCCGGCGGCCGGGTCCGGCGTCGCCTCCCGCGCGCGGGCCGTGATCGGGCGGGTCTGCACGATCCAGACCTTGCCGGCCGGATCGACCGCGAACTCGATGTCCTGTGCGGCGCCGTAGTGCGCCTCGATCTGCAGGCCCAGCCGCGCGATCTCGGCCAGGGTGTCGACGCCGAGCGGTGGTGGTGGGGTGCTGATGCTGCGTTTCTCGACCCCGCTGGCGGCGAGGGCCAGCGCGTGGTCCTGGCGGCCGCGCTCGCTCTGCAGCAGCTGCCGGCTCGACTTCGCGAAGGTGAAGCGATCGGGCTGCACGCGCCCGCCGACGACGACCTCGCCGAGCCCGGGCGCAGCCTCGATCAGCATGCGGTCCTGGGTCCCGTCCGGATGCTGGGTCAGCATCACGCCTGCCCACGCGGAGTCGACCATGTCCTGCACGACCACCGCGATCGCGAGCCTGGCCTCGTCGAGCCCCAGGTCCTTGCGGTAGGCGATCACGCGCGGGGCGTAGAGCGAGGCCCAGCAGCGTTGCACGGCGCGCAGCAGCTCCGTCGTGCCGCGGACCCCGAGGAAGGTCTCGTTCATGCCGGCGAACGATGCCTGCGCGCTGTCCTCGGCCGTCGCCGACGAGCGCACGGCGACCGCGCGCGTGCCGGCGCCGTGGGCGGTCGCGAGATCGCGCGCGAGGTCGGGCGGGAACTCGGCCGAGAGCACGCGCTCACGCAGCCGGTCGGCGACCTGCTGCAGATCCAGCGGCCGATCCACGTCCACCGCGGCGACGGCCGCGCACACTTCGTCCGCGAGGCCGCTCTTGGCCATGAAGGCCCGGAACGCGGCGGCGGTCACGACGAACCCGGGTGGCACCGGGATGCCGAGGTGGAGCAGCTCGCCGAGGTTTGCCCCCTTGCCGCCGGCACGTGCCGCGTCATTGCGCCGCAGTTCGGTCAGTGGGACCGTCGTCCGCGTCGTCGAGGAAAGAACGTGCATCGGCAGGCGCTCTTGACTCCAGTGCAATCGCGGCCCTCCACGCTAATTTCTGCGTGCCGGCCGCCCCGAGGTCCAAGATGAGCATTGGCAATTACTGCCGGAGGTCGATCTGCAAGGTCACGCCCGACGCGACGATCGTGCGCGTGGCCCAGATCCTGCGCGACGAACACGTCGGTTCGGTCATCGTCGTGCAGGACCAGAAGCCGCTCGGGATCGTGACCGACCGGGACATCACGGTCCGAGTCCTCGCCGAGGACCGGGATCCAGCGACGACGAAGGTCAGCGAGATCATGAGCAAGCCGCTCGTGACCGTCCCCCCGGAGGCCGGGGTGGCCGAGGCCGCGCGGCTGATGCGCGGTGCCCGCATCCGGCGCGTGCCGGTCGTGACCAAGGAGGGCCGTCTCTTCGGCGTGATCGCGATGGACGACCTGATGATCCGGTTCGCCCGCCAGTTCTCCGCGTTGTCACGTACCGTGCGCCGCGAACAGCAGAACGAGGATCGCCCATGACACGCACCGTGCAGACGATCAGCGCGACGGCGACGGCCGCCGAGGCGGCGCGGAGGATCGCCAGCGAACACATCGGTTGCCTCGTGGTGATCGACAGGAAGGGCAAGGCCGTCGGCATGCTGACCGACCGCGATCTCGCGATCCGCGTGATCGCCGACAGCCGCGCCGCCGAGCAGACGCCGGTCGCCAGCATCATGAGCGCACCGCTGATCACGGCCGGGCCCGACGACAGTGCGGACGCGATCCTGACCAGGATGGAGCAGCACGGCATCCGGCGCGTGCCCGTGGTCGAGGACGGCGAAGTCGTGCGCATCACGGCGCTGGACGACCTGCTCTTCGAGCTCGGGCGCGAGATCGACGACCTCGGCATCGCCGTGCTCAGCGAGTTCGACTACGCGCAGAAGGCCGCGAGCCTCGACAAGCTGCGGCACTTCGCGCGCGAGAAGGTCAACGAACTCGGCCGCTGGGTCGAGGACCTGCGCCGGTCCCTCGCCGGCGAGTGAGTGCCGGCTCAGTCAACGCGGGGATCGCGGTAGAGATCGCTCGCGGCGCCTTCGTGCGTGGCGCCGAACGTCGCCGCGGGCGGCCTGCTGGTCATCGCCGCGAGGACGCGGCACACGGCCTTGGGGTCGACGTTCTTGCGCGCGCAATCGTCGAGCGAGAGCACGCCGACGAGCTTGCCCTTGGCGTCGACGACCGGCAGCCGCCGGACCCGGTGGATGCGCATCGTCTCGAGCGCGTTCGTGATCTCGAAGTCGGCACGCGTTCCGTGCACCTGCTTGCTCATGGCCGCGCCGGCCGTGGCTTCGGCCAGGGGCTCCTGCAGGCGCGTCGCGCAGAGCGCGACGTCGCGATCGGTCACGATCCCGAGCAGCTGCTTCCCGGTCCGGTCGAGCACCGGCAGGCAGCCGCAGTTGCGTTCCTGCATCCTGGTCACGACCTCGGCCAGGGTGTCGGACTCCTGGCAGGTCACCGGATCAGCGGTCATCACGTCGCGGACGAGCATCGGAACCTCCTCTGGTATTGCCACCGGCTGCGAGCCGCCAGGCGCCCTGTCCTGGGAGGATCGTGTCCTTGCGTCCTTCGAGCATCTCTACCAGGTGCCCGGCACTCGCAGCCGGTTGCGACCCAACGAGAACGCGAGCTCCGGGCGCGGATTTCGTCCGGCCGCGATCCGGCAGCGCACGGAAGATGGCATATGCCGGCGGCGTAGGGTTCACTGCCGACCCATGCTGCGACTTGTCTCGCTGGCCGGCGTGTTCGTGATGCTGGGCCTGTGCTACGCGTTCTCGGTCAACCGCCGGGCGATCTCGTGGCGCACGGTCGGTGCCGGCGTCCTGATCCAGGCCCTGGTGGCGATGACCTTCCTGTACTGGGACGCCGGCAACCAGTCGCTGCAGTGGTTCGGACGCAAGGTCGACGAGTTCCTGGGCCTGAGCCAGGCCGGCACCTCGTTCGTGTTCAACGCGCTCGCGCACAAGGCCGACGTCGCGCACGCGTTTGGTCAGAACAAGGGTTTCCTGTTCGCGACCCAGGTCCTGCCGACGCTGATCTTCTTCTCGGCGTTCATGTCGGTGCTCTACCACCTCGGCATCATGCAGCTCGTGGTGCGCGGCATGGCGGTCGTGATGGCCAGGGTGATGCGCACTTCCGGCGCCGAGTCGACCTCGGCCTGCGCGAACATCTTCGTCGGCCAGACCGAGGCGCCGCTGCTGGTGCGGCCCTTCCTCCCCGGGATGACGCTCTCGGAGATCCACGCGATCATGACCGGCGGCTTCGCGACGATCGCCGGCGGCGTGTTCGTGCTCTACGTCGGCTTCGGCGTCGACCCCGGCCACCTGATGGTCGCCTCGGTGATGGGGGCCCCGGCCGGCCTCGTCTGCTCGAAGCTGATGTTCCCCGAGACCGTGGTCAGCGAGACCATGGGCCGGGTGAGCGTCACCACCGAGCGGACCGCCAGCAACGTGATCGAGGCCGCGGCCAACGGCGCGATCGACGGCCTGAAGCTCGCGCTGAACGTCGGCGCGATGTTGATCGCCTTCCTCGGCCTGGTCGCGGTCGTCGACTACCTGCTGGCGATCGTCCCCGGCGCCGACCTCTCGCTCGTGAAGATCCTCGGCTGGGTCTTCTACCCGATCGCCGCAGTCATGGGCGTTGAACGCCAGGACATCCCGGCGCTGGCCCAGCTGCTCGGGACCAAGGTCACGCTGACCGAGCTCGTCGCCTATCTGAACCTGACCAGGCTGCACGAGGAGCACACGATCAGCGAACGCACGATGTTGATCGCGAGCTTCGCGCTCTGCGGCTTCGCGAACGTCGGCTCGATCGCGATCCAGATCGGCGGCCTCTCGGCGATGGCTCCCGAACGCAAGGCTGACCTCTCGCGGTTGGCGCTGCGCGCGATGTGCACCGGCGCCCTCGCGACCTGCATGACCGCGTCGATCGCCGGGGTGGTGGCCGCGTGAGCGAGCACCTGCTGGTCGCGGCGGCCGCCCGCCACCTCGCCGAGCTCGGCGCCGGCCGCGCGAAGGTCGCGCTCGTGCTCGGCAGCGGCCTGAAGGAGTTCGCGGCGACGCTCGCCGAGCGGCGCGAGATCCCGTTCGGCGACGTGCCGCACTGGCCGGTGCCGCGCGTCGAGGGCCACGGCGGGGCGCTGGTCCTCGGCCGGATCGGCGCCGTGCCGGTCGCGTGCCTGACCGGCCGCGTGCACCTCTACGAGGGCTGGAGCGCCGACGAGTGCTGCCGCGCCGTGCGCAGCCTGCGTCTGGCCGGGGTCCCGAGCTTCGTGCTGACCAACGCCGCGGGCGGCATCGGCAAGGGCCTCGCCGCCGGCGACCTGATGCTCCTGCGCGACCACCTGAACCTGACCGGGCGCACGCCGCTGCTCGGCCCGGTGCAGGAAGGCTTCGGGCCGCGCTTCCCGGATCAGAGCCTGGTCTACGCGCCGCGCCTGCGGGCGCTGTTCTCGAGGTGCGATCCCCGGCTGCGCGAGGGCGTCTACGCCGGCCTCCTGGGGCCGGCCTACGAGACCCCCGCGGAGATCCGGATGCTCGCGGCCCTCGGCGCCGATGCGGTCGGCATGAGCACTGTGGTCGAGGCGATCGCGTTGAACGCGATGGGGGCGGAGGTCGCGGGCCTGTCGCTGATCAGCAACCTCGCGGCGGGAATTGCCGATACTCCGTTGCGCCATGAAGAGGTCATCGCCGCGGGCAAGGCCGCACAAGGGCGGCTGACCGCGCTGCTGACCGCGTTCTGCCAGGCGCTCGCCGAGCGATGACCAACCCCGAACCCACGCTGCGTCCGTACCAACCCGGCGACGAGACGCAGATCCTGCAGACCTTCAACCGCGTATTCCGCGAGGTCTGCGGCCCCGGCTATGTCGACCGCACGCCCGAGTACTGGCGGTGGGAGTTCCTCGCCAACCCCGAAGGCAACCGCATCGCGCTCGCGGTCTGTCCCGACGGCACGGTTGCGGCGCAGTACGCCGGCGTGCCGTACCGGATGCACACCGCGTTCGGCGACCGTGTCTTCGTGCACATCGTCGATTCGATGGTGCACCCGGAGTTCCGCAAGGGTCTGAAGAAGCCCGGCCTCTTCATCGAGTGCGCGCTGCCGTGGTTCGAGGACTGCCATCGCCGCCGCGACTCGGTGCTCTATGGCTACCCTGTCGTCACCGCCGAACGGATCGGGCAGCGCTACCTCGAGTACAAGCGCCTGCGCGTCGTCGACTACCTCGTGCGCGATGCGGCCGCCGGGCCGATCGCAGCGCCGGCCGCGATCGCGGTCGAGAGGGTGGCCACGTTCCCGGCCGAGACCGACCAGCTCTTTGCGCGGGTTGCGGCCGAGAAACACTGCCTGACGCGGCGCGACCAGCGCTACCTCGACTGGCGCTACGTGCAGATCCCCGGCGGCGGCTACGAGTGCTACCTCGCGCGCCGCGCGGGCGTCCTCTGCGGCGCCGTCGTGCTGCGGACCCAGCTCGAGCTCGTGCCCGGCGGCTGCGGCATCGTGGACTGGCTGGCGCTCGAAGCCGACACCGAGACGCACACGGCCCTGCTCGCGACCGCGGTCGCCCGTGGCGCGGCAGCGGGCCGCCGCAACGTGCTGGCGGTGCTGGCCGACACGGCCCCCGAGCACGCGTGGCTGCGCGGCCAGGGGTTCGCGGTCGTGCCCTCGGGCGAGTACCTCGAACGGCGGCTCACGCACCGGATCTACGATCCGCAGCTCACGACCGAGTGGCTGCTCGCGCACTGGTGGTACACGCTCGGCGATTCCGACCTCGCGTGAGCCTGCGGCGGCCGGCTCAGCCCTTGCGCGGCGCCTGCTTGGTGGCCACGCGCAGGTTCACGATCTCGACCACCAGCGAGAACGCCATCGCGAAGTAGATGTAGCCCTTCTCGATGTGCTGGCCCATCCCCTCGGCGACCAGGAACACGCCGATCAGGATCACGAACGAGAGCGCCAGGACCTTGAGCGTCGGATGGCGCTCGATCATTCTCGAGATCGGGCCGGCGAAGCGCAGCATCACGCCGATCGACAGGATCACTGCGACGACCATCACCACCAGGCTCTGCGCCATGCCGACCGCCGTGATCACCGAGTCGAGCGAGAACACGAGGTCGACCAGCGCGATCATCGCCACGGCCGAGGCGAACGAGGTCGGCGCGCGCGAACCTCCGTCGGCCTGTGAGTCCTCGAGCTTGTGGTGGATCTCCTTCGTGCCCTTCCAGATCAGGAACAGGCCGCCGACCAGCAGGATCGCGTCCTTGCCGGAGAAGCCGTGGTCACCTACGTGCACGAACGGCTTCTTCAGCTGCATGATCCAGGTGATCGAGAAGAGCAGCAGCAGGCGCATCACGAGCGCCCCGATCAGGCCGAGACGCTGCGCGAGCGGGCGCTGTTCGACCGGCAGGCGGCCGGTCACGATCGACAAGAACACGATGTTGTCGATGCCGAGCGCGATCTCGATCGCGGTCAGCGTCACCAGCGCGGCCAGGTTCTCCCAGGTCAGGAGTTCGAGCATCGCGGTGATCTACCCGGCGCCGCGCCCGCG
>CAZSKV010000041.1:0-6993 GCA_964607495.1 uncultured candidatus Brocadiaceae bacterium | reverse complement strand
GGAGGTCGCGCTGCTCGTGATCCCGAACAACACCGGCCGGCCCGACGACGACCCCGAGGTGCACGTGCGCAGCGCGTGGTGGCGGGCCTGGCGTTACGCCGGCATGGCCGACGCACTCGGTGTCGCGCTGCTCGTGCCCTGCTTCCCGCGCCCTGCGGCCGCCTGGGAGATCTACACGCATGCGCTCGACCGCGACGCGCTGATCACCAAGGTGCCGGGGCTCGAGCGCCTCGATCTGCAGCTCGTGGCCTGCATCGACGACGCGAACGCGCGCCTCGCCGCGCGCGGGGCGCGCACCGACCCGCGCGTGCTGCTGCACGGCTTCTCGGCCAATGCGATGTTCGCCGACCGTTTCACCGCCCTGCACCCGCGGCGCGTGCGCGCGCTGGCGGCCGGCTCACCCGGCGGCTGGCCGATCGCACCGGTCGCGGCGCACGCCGGCGAACGCCTGCCCTACCCGGCCGGGATCGCCGACCTCGAGGAGCTCGTGCGCGTGCCCTTCGACCAGGAGGCCTATGCCGCGGTCCCGCAGTTCCTCTACGTCGGCGAGCTCGACCAGAACGACTCGCTGGCCTTCACCGACGGCTGGGACCAGCCCGCCGCCGCCCAGGTCCGGCGCCTCTTCGCCCCGGCGCTGCTGCCGCGCTGGGAGGCTGCGCACCAACTGCGCCTAGCGGCCGCCCCCGGTGCGCTCTGGCGCGTGTTCGCCGGCGCCGCGCACCGGAACACCGCCGCGATGCAGGCCGAAGTCACGCGCTTCCTGGCGCGCGCCCTCGCCCGCTGACCAGCGCCGCGAGGCCGCCGAAGAAACCGCCGAAGATCATCGTGCCGGGCACCCAGAACACGAGCTGCGCGACCGAGAGATAGAACGCCTTTTCGTTCATCGGCATGTCCTGCGGTGCGTTCGGCGGCATCACGAGGTAGTGCACGTCCCAGCTGCGCGAGGCCGCGAGATAGATGATGCCGACCACCGGAACCCGCGCGAACACTCCGAACAGGAACGTGGTCCACGCCAGGCGCGGCCAGGCCAGGGCCGCCAGCAGCCCGGCGATCGCCGCCACGATGGCGACGCCGAGCAGGGACGGCACGAACGAGAGCTTCAGCAGCTGCGTGCTGATCCCGAACCACGCAAAGATCAGGACGAAGGCGACCAGCGGCAGCCACACGGCTCTGCCGCGCAGCGCCGGCCCCTGCCCCGCGCGCGCGTGCTTCCAGCCGAACCAGAACCCGAACACCGGGATCAGCCAGCTGATCCCGACCAAGGCACCGCCGCCCTTGCCCTTCTCGCCGAACCAGAGCGGCGCCCAGCCCTGCACCTCGCCGAGCACCCGAGCCACGCTCACGAGCAGACACAACACCGCAGGGACGAGAACCAGCCGCAGCGAGCCAGGAGGATTGGTCATGTGCCGTTCCCCAGAAACCTACCATGCACTGCCCTCGGCTCCTCCTCCGCACTTGCTCCTACCTCGTGCAAGGGGATCCATGAGGGGCCTGATCAAGTTCCAATGGCGACCGTGCTGAACACGGTGTCGCCCGCCGGCTAGACCTCGAATCCGCATGACGCGTTCCGCGCCTGCTGAGGGAACTGCTCGAAACGCTTCCTCCCACTGCGCAGATGGCGTTTGCCACAACGAACCACGAAGCCCGGAGAGTGGCGTTCCGAGCAGTCTCTCAAGCCGGCGCGGAGCGCTGGTTCGAGGTCTAGCGTTGTGGGGAATGATCAGGTTCCTTGCCCTGGTTGTTCGGCCCTCTGGGTGCGACTATCGTGTCGCAGCATCCACGGAGATCGCGACCATGATCCCAGGCACGACCGCATTCGTCGGACTGTCGGTGCTCGGCGGATGGATGAACCACCAGGCCGACAACGCCCGCTTTTCGTTCCAGGTCGTCGACTACGGCGGTGCCGCGAGCCCGACGGTCACCATCACCGTCCGCGTCTACCACAAGAACTCGGATGAGACGGGCGATGGCACGCTGAGCACCTCGCCGACGATCACGTTCACGGCCGGCACCGACGCCAACGGCACGGTCGAAGTCGACACGTGGCCGAGTCTGAAGGAGATGGTTCGGTCCGAGTACGTGGTCACTGGGACCCACGGGCACTGGGTCCATTTCCAGCACCTGGCGCCAGTCTGGTTCAACACGCCGAACGTGTGAACGCCATGCTCGGCGAGACGATTTTCACCGACTGCGAGGTGCAGACGGACTGGCCCGCCCGCGCGGCGGACAACGTGATCCTGTTCGCCGAAGAGATCGACATCAGCGCCGCAGACAACACGGTCTCGCTCACGATCCAGCTCTACCATAAGGACATCGACGACTCCGGCGACGGGACGGCGGTCGGCTCGCCGATCACCCTGGACGGCGGAGTGTCGAAGTTCAAGTTCACGCAGATCCAGGGCCTAAAGCAGCTCGTCCGGCTGCGCCTATCGGCGCTCATCGACCCGAGCGGGGGCGCCGACCTCGGCTGGGTGCACCACCGCATCCTGGCGCCCGTCTGGTACGACACCGCCCGGCCGTAGGTGGGATCCATGGAACATCGGCAAGCAGGGCTGCTGTTCGGAGGTCTCCCGGAGCCGGGGGACTTCCAGCAGCAGGCGCTCGCATTCAAGCCCGATGGCACGTGGAGGCCACAGCCAGTTTCCGCGCTGCGAAAGCCGTGCACGCCTACGCTGCCGCGGGGGGACACGCCGGTGCTGGGGCAGCAGGCGTTCCACTTCAAGCACGACGGGTCGTGGAAGCTGGGTGGGTGCGGGTGCGGCGGAAGATGCAGCTGCACGGAACACAGCGTCACGGCGGCGCCGGCCGGCACTGGCCCAGCGGTATCGAGCCCCGTCGCCTCGTCTGCGGGTCCCCACGGGCCAGCGTCCGGCGCAGGCGGCGGGTGGACCGGCTACAGCCCCGGTGTGACGGTGGAACCCGGCAAGGACGACAAGGGCCGGCCCGACCCGTGCAAGTCGATCATCACGCTGCACCTGTGGATGGACCAGGCCCAGAGCACTGCAAGTGGCTGCCCTCAAGACTACACGGGGGCCCTCGACCTCGACATGGAGTTGATCGACGCGCGAGCAATCCTGGAGGGAAAGCGGTTTGCGTGCCCCTGCAAGGCGCCGCCGGGCAAGAAGTGCTGGCTGGAGTTCCGTATCAAGGTCCACAGGTTCCAGGAAGGCGACGATCCAAGTGGCCCAAAGCCCGTTCCCGTGGAGTTCGACTGCGGGTGCAGGAAGAAAGACGTGGACCCCGGTCCGGGTGTGCAGCCCGCATACGACCCGCCCGGGGACTACACCCACGGGCCCCACCGCTTTCACGTGTGCTGGCCGGCGCTTCCACCGCGCCGCACACCATGGCACACGAAGTCCTGCACGCGCTCGGGCTTGGGGTAGGTTCAGACATGTACGATCCCGTCAGCGGCTCTCCTCTGAAAGGGTGGGAGGACACTCTAATGGGCGACGCGCGCGGCACGGGCGTGACGCAGAGAGACATTTGCGCGATCGCGAAGTCGAACAAGACGTGCCGGGTCCCTGGCCAGCGGGGCAAGAAGGACACAATCTGCTGCGACGGGTACGACGACACGGTGATAGGCGACGGCGGGAAAGCCATCCCAGCGGAATCGGTTCGAATTGCCCAGGCGCCCACAACCAGCGGCAGCGGTACCGTCGTCTTCGCCGACACGCGGAAGCTCGCAGGACTGCTTCACAGCGCTGTAGCCCAGATCCTGGAGAGAGGAGGCATGACAGGTGTCGCAGGGTGGGAGTAGCCAGCGACGGGCCATGGCTAGGAGTCTCACGGTGGCGGTCGCCGTGCTGGCTTCGTGTGTTTGCCCCCGCGGGGAGCGCGAGTTGCCGGAGTTCCGCGCGGAAGTCCTGGCCCACATGGCCCGCCTTCAAGATGCATGGAAGGACTGGCTCTTCCTGCTACGGGCAAGCGATGTCGTCGAGGGTGTGTTTCAGGTCGACGATCCCAAGGAGATCCAGGGCCAGCCTGAGAAGCATCTGAACGCGCGCGTCGAGTCTCCGAGGGTGCTTCTCGGGCGACCACAAGCCGGGGCCAGGACATTCATCGTGTTCAATACCACCATTCGGAGATGGGGGTATTGGCCGGTCTACACGCGGCAGCTCGGGCTTGCGAACGGCCAGCGGTGCGTAGTGTTCCTCCACGGCTACGGCAAGCACGTCGTGTGCTCGGCAGAGGGCAAGATCCTGCCAATCACACGCGTCTCGGAGTTTGCGCCCCGGTGGTCCCAACTGGAGAGCTTCCTCTACCTGGCGAAGCTCGACCCTGTGCAGGTCGCGCACCTGGTGGCACGACCCGATTCCAGGGTCGAGGACGTGGTGAAGAAGCTCCAAGTCGCCACGGGGAACCGTGAGGCCGTGCAGTCGTGCTATGACGAGCTTCGGTCGATCGGCGCCAACTCACTTCCAGGCATCCTGCACGCGATGTTGGAGGCCCTGCTCCGGCCCGACTCTAATCACGTCCTCGCGATCGACGGCGTGATCTGCAGGCCGTCGGGAATGAGCCCGGGGTACCCATCCTTGCGAGCCCATGACGTATTCGACCTCCTGAGCCTGTCGGCGTTGTGGGATGTGGTAGGCGGGTTCCCGCCTGAAGAGGACTACGACTACGAGGCGCGATGGCGCCTCGTCAGGGTGATCGCCATGAACCTCCTCGCGAACGAGCGTCTCGTCGGGGCAACATCCCCGGGACGCGAGTAGACTTCGCGGCTCGGTCAGCCTCCACGCCTGCCATGGTGTGTCCTGAAAGCCGGCGCTCCTGACGTACTTGTGGGCGGGCGCTACGTGCATTCGGCGGCGTAGCCGTGGCGGCAAGGTCGGACACGACGGGAGAGCTGGATAAGCGCACCGGATCCAGGAAGTTGGGGTTGTGCAAACACAACTCTTGGAGATGTTCCGCTGCGCGGTACGAGCGTAGCGCGCCAGCTCCTGCGGTTCTCGCGGATGTCCGTCACGGAGGTCCGGTTCGAGGAAGAACCCCGGACCAGGGTCGGTGGTCACCTGACTCGCCGGTCTTGGGCGTTCCCCGAGGCCAGTACCTCTTCTGGGACGCGCCACCGAGACGGACCTTCCCGATCTCGACCCCGAACGCCGGTGTCGGAATCCCCGACCTGTGAGGTCTCCTCCCCTGCTCAGTTCCGCAACACCGTGCAGGGGGTCCAAGGGGGGCGGTAGCCCCCCTTGGCCACAGACCGTTCCCTCCCCATCGCCAATCGTTCCGGCCCAAGACCTCCCCGGGGGGAGCTCGAGGGGGGCTCCGCCCCCCTCGAGGCATCACGGAAACATCGGCGCCACGCTCTGCAGCTCCACGTCCCGCACCGCGGCATTGCGCGTCGTGATCTTGCCCTTGTGCGGCATGCCGTTGCGGTCGCACTCGACGAGCACTTCGAGATCCTCGTCGAGCGTCGCGCGCGAGAGGTCGCTGAGGATCCGCAGGTCGCCGTAGCCGAGCGCGAGCAGGCGGTGCTCGATCGCGGCGCGGATGCGGTCGGAGGCTGCGGGGGCGGCATCGGCGGCTCCCGCGGGCAGGGGGCTCACGATCTGCGGCTGCTGCGCGCGGGTGCCGACGGCCTCGACGCGTTCGACGGCCTGGATCAGGGCGTTCAGGTCCTTGCGCACCTCACGCACCGACTCCGCGATCGCGACGCGGGCCACGTCCTGGGCCATCTCGGCGTTCTGCGCGATGCGCTCGTCGAGACCGCGCAGCGCGGTCAGGTCACGCAGCTGGTCGCTGATGCGCAGCAACCGCCGATGCACGAGCAGGAACCCGAGCACGAGCGCGGCGAAGAACAGGCTGAACTGGAGGTTGGTCATGCCGGCTTGCGCAGCGGAGTGTAGCTTGTCCGGCAATGGCCGGAAGGCATCGCTGGTGGCTGGCTGCACTCTGCCTCGGGCTTTTTGCGCTCGCGCCGGCCGCCGACCGCTTCGATCTGACGCGCCTGATGGTGCGCGCATGGCTGCTCGGCCCCGACTCGCCGTTCTTCCGCGCGGTGCCGCCCATGCAGCCGCTGCCGGCGCTGCTGGTCGAGACGGCGCCGCCCATGGCCACCGAGGATCTGGCCCGGAGCCTGCGCGAATGGGGCTACACGCACTTGCGGGAACCGGGCACGGGCGTGATGCCGTTGCGCCTGGTCGTGCGGATCGGCGATGAGGGCTACCGCGCGAGCCTCCTCGCGCACCAGGCCGGCGCCTGGCGCGAGATCGCGCGCGACGAACGGCTGTTCGCCGACCGGACCTGCCTGCTGCCGCCGGTGCTCGCGATCGTGCTCGCACTCCTGACCGGACACGTACTGCTGGCGCTCCTCGCGGGCGGCCTTGCTGGTGCGATCGCGCTGCACGCCGGCGCCGGCCCGTCCCACTTCGCGGTGCAGACGCTTTGGCAGCAGGTGCTCACCCAGCACTACCACCTGGAGCTCATCGCCAGCTTCGTGTTCCTGTTCGTCGCGATCGGGGCGATGGCGGCCTCGGGCGGCCTGCAGGGCATGGCCGTGCTCCTCGGCCGGTTCGCGAAGGGACCGGTCTCGACCCAGCTCGTGGGCCTGGCGATGGGTTTCGCGCTCTACGCCTACGACGCCACGGCCTGTGTGCTGGTCGGCGGCACGATGCAGCCACTCTGCGACCAGCACCGCGTGTCGCGCGCGAAGCTGGCCTACATCGTCAACGCTACCGCAGCAGTGGTCGCCGGCCTGGCGTTGATCCCGGCCATGCTGGGATTCGTGGTCTCGACCTTCGCCGGGCAGCTGCGCGGGCTCGGCGGGCTCGACGGCTTCGCGCTCTATGCGCAGACGCTGCCATACCGTTTCTACTGCTGCTTCACGCTCGGTCTCGTGCTGCTGACGATCGTGCTGCGGCGCGAGCTGCCGCCGATGCTGCGCGCGCCAGCTCAGGCGCCAGCACCCGCCGCGGCGGGCTCGGCCGTGTTCGCCCTCGTGCCGTTCGCGACGCTGATCCTCGTCACGCTCGGGCTGCCCCTGGTCCTGCC
>CAZSKV010000040.1:0-2231 GCA_964607495.1 uncultured candidatus Brocadiaceae bacterium | reverse complement strand
CGAGAGGTCGCTGCCGATCCACCACGACTGGTACGCATGGCCCATGATCAGCGCGCCGAGGATGTCCGAGCCGGACACGATCTCGTCGTTCATGATCCGGACGTTGGCCTGCAGCTCGTAGTCGTTGCCGCGCAGCTCGTTCAACGAGGCGATCGCCGCGTCGGAGGGGCAGTAGGCGTAGTGCACGGTCGGCCGGTAGACCGCCTTGCCCTGCTCCCAGACCGTCAGCCGGTCGGAGATCGTGAATGCCTCGCCATGGCGGACCACCATCCCGTGGATGCGGTAGTTGGGCACATAGGACACCACCCAGGTGTTGATGCCCATGCGCGCGAGGCAGATCTGGTTGCGCGGCCCGTCCTGGTGCAAGCAGGCCAGCGGCGGCAGCTCCTTCTCGTGCGTGCCCCAGCCCAGCTCCGCGGTCGTGGTGCCCTCTTCGCGGAAACCCTCGACGCTCCAGGTGTTGACGAACTCGTCGATCTGCTTCGGCTGGTCGCTGATCTGCGTGTCGCGCTCGCTGCAGTGGATGACCTTGACGCCGAGCTTCCACGCGAGCCGGTTGAACACGCGGTCCTTGGCCAGGGCCGCGATCTCCTCGGCCTCGGCCCCGCGGAACTTGCCCTGGGCGAGCGCCTTCTTGGCGATGTCGAGCAGCCCTTGCTTCGTGAAGTGCGAGATCAGGCCCGGGTTGGCGCCGTGCTCGAGCACCGCCGTGGGCCCCGGCTCCTTCCAGCCCGCGACCATGCGCCGCAGGTTCATGTGCCGCCAATAGAGCGTGCGCTCGGTCGGCGGCTTGTTCTCGGCGCCCGCGTACGGGTCCCAGACCTCGACCGAAGTGTTGATGTAGAGCACGCCGTGGTCGTGGCACCACTGCAGGATCTCGCAGGCGTCGATGTTCCAGGCCAGGTCGATCAGGAGGTCGCCGGGGCCGAGATGCGTGCCGAGCAGGCTCGTCAGGTTGCTGCGCGTGATCCGCTTCTGCACGAAGCGCGCGCCGCGCTTGAGCCAGGAGGCGAGCTCCTTGTGGCGGTCCTCGAAGTCGAGGATCGTGATGTTCCGCGCCGGCACGTGCACGTGCTTGAGCAGGATCGGCAGGGTGCACTGGGCGACAGCGCCGTAGCCGACGAACAGGACTCGCTTGCCGAATTCCAACATGGGAGGGCAAGGATGCTAGCGGCAGCGCGCAGGCGATCCGAGCCTCATGGCTGGAAGGTCAGCACGTAGGCCGGTGGCATGTTCCAGAGCACAGGACCGCTGCGCGCGAAGCGCGAGAAGTGCGCCTGCATGAGCTCGCGGAAGCGCCGCGCCGCGCGGCTGCCGTAGGCGTGCACGTAGGCGAAGGTGCGGAACACGCCGTCTGCAGCCAGTGCCGCGCGCGTGGCCACGACGATGTTCTGCTGCACCTCGGCCGGCATCGCGGCGAAGGGCAGGCCCGAGACGATCAGCCGCGCGTGTGGCCAGGCCCGCGCGTGCAGCACCTGTGCGACCTGTTCGGCCGAGCCATGGTGGAACTCGAGGCGCGGGAAGCGCGCGCGCAGGCGCGCGCAGAACCCTTCGTCGCGCTCGATCGCGACGAAACGCACACCTGCAGGCATCGCGCGCGCGAGCGCCGCGGTCATCGGCCCGGTGCCGGGCCCGAACTCGACGACGACGTCGCCGGCGTCGAGCGGTACCCCGCCGACCATCGCGTCGGCCAAGGCGCGCGAGCTCGGCCAGCACGAGCCGACGTGAAAGGGCCGGCGCAGGAAGGTGCCGAGGAAGTGCAGCTTGTCGCGCAGGGGATGGGAATCCGCGGCGGGTGCTACGGATGCGCCCGGTACCGGCTGGGCCCCGCTCGGGGCGTGACGGCGACCGGGGTCATCGGCAGAGGTGGAGCGTTCGCCGGGCACGGGCGGCGATCGTCGCCGGGAGGCGCGGTGGGTTCCAGGGCCGGGTTCGGGACGGAGGGAGCCGGCCTCGCCGCGGCCTATCGCCCCTGCTCCAACTCCGCCGCGTACTTGCGCGCGTTCCCCGCATGCTCCGGGAAGCGCTTCGCGCGGGCCTCGTAGGCCGCGCGGATCGCGGCGACCAACGCTGCGTGGTCCGCCTTCGCTTGCGCCTCGCCGCCGTGTGCGAGGCGGCTCACCCACGGCGCGGCGTAGAAGCAGTGGCAGCGCGGTTCGGTGGCCAGGATCCCGGCCGCGCGGGTCAGCGCGGCCGCGAAGCCTTGCTCCTCCCAGACCAGCATGCAGAGC
>CAZSKV010000039.1:0-4818 GCA_964607495.1 uncultured candidatus Brocadiaceae bacterium | reverse complement strand
GGTCCTGCTCGCGATCCTGGTCTCGGTGGGCCCCTTCTTCGCGATCGTGCAGTTCTCCGGTCGCTGGCTCGACGAGACCCGGCTGCTGCCCAAGGACTCCCAGGTGTTCATGTTCGCGATCCTGGGTCTGCTGGCCGCGGCCGGCAGCACGCTCCTCGGCGGCGTGTCGGACCGGATCGGCAAGCGCAACTTCGTGATGATCACGACCGCGTTGATGGCGGGTGCGATCCTGTACCTGCCGCGCATCGGCTCGTTGCAGACGCTGCTGCTGGTCGGTGGGCCGCTGGCCGTGATCGGCGCCTCGCGCACCGGTGCCTCGCAGGCGCTGGTCAGCGAGCTCGTCGAACCGCGGATGCGCGGCACGCTGATGGGGGTCCGCAGTGCCGCGGTCACGGCAGGCATGGGCCTCGCAGTGTGGGGCGGCGGCTGGATCTATGCGCACCGTGGCTTCACCGACTTCACGCGCTTCGCTGGCGGCCTGATGGTGCTCGGCTACCTCCTGCTGCGCCTCTTCGTGCGGAGATCGCTGTGAGCTGGCTCGCGTGCTGGCTGACCCTGGGCATGCAGCCCGCGGTCTACGTCCCGGCGGCCGCCCCTGCGCTCACGGCGCTCCTGGCCGGAGCCGCGGCGCCGGCCTGGACGGTCGTCGAGGTGGCCGAAGCCGCGCTCGCCGACCGGCTCGCGGCCGAACGCGCAGCGCCGCGCGCGGCGCTGCTGCTGGGATACGGCCTCGAAGCCCTGCAGGCGTTGCAGGCCAGGGGCCTGCACGCCGGCGCGCCGCAGCCTGCCTGTGGGCTGCCCTATGCGGTGATCGGCGCTGGCGCCGGCGCCGCCGCGACGCCGGCGTGGGACGAGTTGCCCTTCGTGAGCCACGAACCCGTCTGGTTGCTGCCCACGGCCGACGCCGAGCCAGGCCTCTACGTGAGCTGGATCGCTGGCTGGCTCGCGCGCGGAAAGGACGAGGCGTTCGCGTTCACCTGGCTCCGCACGCTCGACGCCCGGGTGATCCGCTATCTCCAGAGCGATGCGCTGGTCCGGCAGGGAGTCACGGTGGGTGAAGGGCAGCGCGGTGTCGTGCGGAGCCGCGTTCCGGCCGCGCCCGGTGCGCCGGTCGCGCCGCTCGGGTGGGCCGCGGTCGCTACCGTTGCGCCGTGGCCGGAGCTCGAGCGCATGCTCGCAGTCGTCGCGACGCCGGAGTTCAGGGCCAAGGCGGCTGCCGCGTTCGGGGCGCTGCCGCTCTCCGCCTGGCCGGATGCCGCGGAGCAGGCTCGCTGGCTGCAGCGCTGGCGCGACGAGGTGCGCGGCCAGGGACATCGCGCGGCAGTGATCGAAGACTGGCTCGACACGATCCTCGCGCTCGCGTTCGTGGCGTTCCTCGTGGTCGCGTGGCGGCGCCTCGCGCGCAGCGAGGCTGGAGGTCCGCATGCAACGGCCTGATCCGGATGCCCCCCTCGGTTCGTGGCGGCGCACCTACGTGCTCGTGATCCTGAACGCGCTGTTCTGGATGGCCCTCCTGTTCTGGCTCGGACGCACGTTCGTCCGCGGGCAGGTCTGATGCGCCTGATCGACTGGATCGTCGCTCTGGCGTTCCTCGCCTACAGCATCCAGGACTGTGTGCGCCGGGCTGCCGGCAAGAACCTCGAGGGCTACTTCGCCGGTTCGCGCGCGATCCCGTGGTGGGCGGCCGGGCTCTCGGTCATGGCGACGCAGATCTCGGCGATCACGGTGTTCGCGACCACCGGCCAGGGCCACGACATCGGCCTCGAGTTCGTGCAGCTCTACTTCGGGCTGCCGTTCGCGATGGTCCTGCTCTGCACGTTCTTCGTCCCGCTCTACCGGCGGATGCCGATCCTGACCGCCTACGAGTTCCTCGAGCGGCGCTTCGGCCTCGGCACAAGGCTGCTCGCGAGCGCGATCTTCCTGGTCTCGCGCTCGCTCGCACTCGGCGTCGCGCTCGCAGCACCGGCAATCGTCTTGTCCACGATCACCGGCCTGTCGCCGCAGCTCGCGATCGTGCTGACCGGCCTGCTGACGACCGTCTACACGCTCTTCGGCGGCGTCAACGCGACGATCTGGATGGACGTCAAGCAGATGGGCGTGATCGTGCTCGGCCTGCTCGTCGCGACCGGCATCCTGCTGGCCGAAGTACTGCCCGAACTCGGCGTCGGAGGCACGTTGCGGGTCGCCGGCGCTGCAGGTCGCCTCGAGGGGTTCGAGCTCGTGCCGCAGGGCAGCTTCTTCACCGACAAGTACAACGTCTGGTCGGGACTGCTCGGCGGGCTCTTCCTCTTCCTCGCCTACTTCGGCTGCGACCACAGCCAGGTGCAGCGCCTGCTCGCGAGCGCGGGAGCGCGCGACAGCCGCAAGTCGCTGCTGATCTCGGCGTTCGCCAAGGTGCCGTTGCAACTGCTCGTGCTCGGAGTCGGCGTGCTGATGTTCGTGTTCTTCACGCTCCGGGGTCCGCCGGTCGTGTTCGATCCGCGCGACCAGGAGCGGCCCGAGGTCGTGGCCCTGCAGGCGGAGCACGCGACGGCGGTCACGGCGCGCACGGCGGCGGCCAAGGCGCTCGCGGCCGGCGGCAGCGTCGAGCAGGCGAACGCGTTCGCGGCGGCCGCGCAGCGCGTCGAGCAGGTTCGCACCCAGGCACGCAAGGCCGTGCACGGCGAGAAGGCCAAGCGCGACACCGACTACGTGTTCGCGCACTTCATCCTGCACCACCTGCCGCCGGTGATCCTGGGCCTCGTGATCGCGGCGATCTTCGCGGCGGCACTCTCGAGCACCGACTCGGTGCTCAACGCACTGGCCGCCGCGTTCGTCGTCGACTTCTACAAGCGCCTGCTCGCGCGCGACGCGAGCGAGGCCAAGCTGTTGCTCGCCGGCCGGATCGTGACCGCGGCCGGCGGGGTGCTGGCGACCCTTTCGGCGCTCTGGCTCTTCGGCGGCGAGTCGTTGATCGAGAAGATCAACCGCGTCGGTTCGTACTTCTACGGCAGCCTGCTGGGGGTGTTCGTGCTCGGGCTCGTCTGGCCGCGCGCGGGCCGGATCGCCGGAGTCGCCGGGCTGCTCGGCGGCATGGCCAGCGTGCTGCTGGCGTCGGTCACGCTGGAGCTCGAGTTCCTGTGGTTCAACGTCGTGGGCTGCGCCGGCGTCCTGGCCACCGGCATCGTCGCCAGCTGGTTCGAGCCTCAGCGAACCGGCCCCTCGACGCCGCCGGTCCTGGGCAGCTCGCGGGCGTAGCGGTCGTCGTCGCCGGCTTCGCGCTTGGCGCGTTCGAGTTCGGCCTTGAGCTGGGCGACGAGCGGCTGCCGGTCCGGTTCGCCGTAGAGGTTGCGCAGCTCGTCGGGATCGGCCAGCAGGTCGTAGAGCTCCCACTGGTCCTTCTTCCAGAACCAGATCAGCTTGTGCGTCGCGGTGCGGACCCCGAGGTGCGCGCGCGTGTCGTGGTCGCCCGGGTCGTGGTAGTAGCGGTAGTAGAAGCTCGTGCGCCAGTCCGGCGGCTGGTGGCCGCGCAGCAGCGGCAGCAGGCTCTTGCCCTGCATGTCGCCGGGCACGGGCAGGCCGGCCGCGGCGAGCAGGGTCGGCGCGAAGTCGATGTTCAGCGCCATCGCCGCCGTCGCGCTGCCGGCGCGGATCGCGGCCGGCCAGCGCACGAGGAGCGGCACGCGCAGCGAGGGCTCGTACATGAAGCGCTTGTCGTACCAGCCGTGGTCGCCGAGGAAGAAGCCGTTGTCCGAGGTGTAGACCACGAGCGTGTCCCGCGTGAGCCCGTTCCGGTCGAGCCAGTCGAGCACGCGGCCGACGTTGTCGTCGACCGAGGCGACGCAGCGCAGGTAGTCCTTGATGAAGCGCTGGTACTGCCAACGCAGCAACGCGTCACCGGCCAGGCCGGGCGGCGGCTCCTGCTTGAGATCGGTCTTCGTCAGGTGGCGGCCGATCGTCATCGCAGCCTCGCGCGCGGCATCGGTCCGGCTCGCATGGTCGTCGCGCAGGGTCTTTGGCTCGGCGATGTCGGCGTCCGCGTAGAGCCCGGCGTGCTTCGCGTCGGGTTGCCATGCCCGATGCGGCGCCTTGTGGTGCAGCAACAGGCAGAAGGGCTTGTCGCGCGGCCGGCGCTCGAGGCGTTCGAGCGCGAGGTCGGTGATCAGGTCGGTCGCATAGCCCTTCAGGGTCCTGCGGCCCTGCTGCGCGACGAACACGGGATCGTGGTAGCGCCCCTGGCCGGGCAGCACGATCCAGTCGTCGAACCCGGTCGGGTCGCTGCCGAGGTGCCACTTGCCGACCAGGAGCGTGTGGTAGCCCGCGGCCTGCAGGTACTTCGGCAGCGTGGGTTGCGCGCCGTCGAAGCGGTTGAACACCGGCACGCCGTTGTTGTGGCTGTGCTTGCCGGTCAGGATGCAGGCGCGGCTCGGTGAGCAGATCGAGTTCGTGACGAACGCGCGGTCGAAACGCAGCCCCTCGCGCGCGATCCGGTCGAGCTGCGGCGTCTGGTTGATCGCGGAGCCGTAGCACGAGAGCGCGTGCGCGGCGTGGTCGTCGGTCAGGATGAAGAGGATGTTCGGCCGCACCGGTTCGGCAGGTGCCGGAGCCGGTGCCGCAGCGGACTCACATGCCGCTGCGAGCAGGCACAAAAGTGCCACCGCGCGCCACTTTTCCTGAAAGGCCAGGGTCGGTTCCATGGTTGCTCCAACGATGAGTTCCGTCGAGGTGCGGATTCCCGCCGGGGTCGAGACGTTGCCCGGAAACCTTACGCTCCCGGCAAGCGCGAAGGGATTGGTCTTGTTCGCCCACGGCAGCGGCAGCAGCCGGCACAGTCCGCGC
>CAZSKV010000038.1:0-2904 GCA_964607495.1 uncultured candidatus Brocadiaceae bacterium | reverse complement strand
CCGTTCGAGGGCCTCGGTTGCGACCTACTGGGGCCACCAAGCGTTTGCCGTGCAACCCCGCGTGAGCCACGAACACTACTCGTATCTTTGCAAGGCGGCAACCCGGGGGCCGCCGGCCCTCGAACGACTCGGCCGCGATCCGGTCGACACACGGCTGCGTCCGTCTGGAATCGTCGCGCGAGGCGCAGATCCGTTGCTGCAGCGACCATAATCACCCCCATGCTGTCGTTGCTCTGCTCGTGCCTGCTGTTCCAGGCGCCTGGTCCACCGCAGGATCCGACCCTGGTCCGCCTCGACGCAGGGATCACGGTCACGCGCGCCGAGTACCTCGAGCATCTCTTCGTGCACATCGGCCACGCGCGGCTCGAGGAGCTGGTCCTGGACCGGATCCTGGCCAAGGAGGTTGCGGCACTCGACCCGGTTGCGATTCCCGCCGGCGTGCGCCAGGGCCTCGCCGACCCCGCGGCGCGGGCGCGCGAGCTCGAGGCGGCACGCGTGCGCGACGAGTTCGGCGGCGACCGCGCCGCCTACGAACGCGCGCTGCGTGACTCCGGCGTGCTGCCCGCGCAGGCGCTGCGCGCGAGCGCGGCCGCGGCGCAGCGCGCCGACCGCATCGCCGCGCTCGTGCTCGCGCGGCGCCAACCGGACGAGAAGGCGCTGCGGCGGCTCTTCGACAGCCGCTACGGCGTCGACGGCCTGCGCGTGGTCGTGCGCCACGTGTTCTGCTCGTTCGGCAAGGCGGCGGCCGGGTTCCGGGAGCGGCATCTGCCGGCGCCAGAGCAGCGGATCGAGGAGCTGGTGCGCGCGCGCGCGCAGGCGCTCTGGGAGGAGCACCTCCAGGGCGTGCCCTTCGCCGAGCTGGTCGCCAAGGGCAGTGACGACCCCGAGGCCGTGCGCATGGCCAAGGACCCGGGCGAGCGCGAGCACGCCGGCCTGGTGCCGGGGTACAACTTCCAGCACTTCGGCGTCGAGTTCGCCGCCGCCGTGCGCCGGATGCAGCCGGGTGAGGTGCTGGGTCCGGTGCGCACGACCTTCGGCTACCACATCCTGAAGCTGGAGTCGGCCGAGCGCACCGAGTTCGCCGCGGTGCGCGCCGAGCTCGTGCGCCTGCGCGCCGAAGAGCCGCCATCCCTGGCGGAACAACGCCTGCTGCTCGAGGAGTTGCAGCAGCGCTACCGGGTCGCCGAGTGCCTGCCGAAGTGAGTGAACCGCTGCTCGTGCTGACCGGCGCGACCGCGTCCGGCAAGTCGGCGCTCGCGCTCGCGGTCGCCGAGCAGCTCGGCGCCGAGATCCTGTCGATGGACTCGATGGCGGTCTACCAGCGGATGGACATCGGCACGGCGAAGCCGGGTGCGGCCGAGCGCGCGCGCGTGCCGCACTGGCTGCTCGACCTGGTTCCGCCCTGCGAGTCGTTCGACACCGCGCGGTGGTGCGAGCTCGCCGCAGAGCGGGTCGCGGCGGTCCGGGCGCGCGGCAAGCGCCCGCTCTTCGTCGGCGGCACACCGCTCTACCTGATGGCGTTCTTCAAGGGGATCGTGCCGGACGTCGCGGCCCTGCCGGCGCTGCGCGCGCAGCTCACGGCGCAGGAGCAGGCGCAGCCGGGCTCGCTGCACGCGCAGCTGCTGGGGCAGGATCCCGCCGCGGCCGCCCGCATCCACCGCAACGACACCAAACGGCTGGTGCGCGCCCTCGAGGTCTTCGCCGTGACCGGCAGGCCGCTCTCAGCGCAGCAGGACCACTGGGTGCAGGCCGGCTTCCGCGTGCCGTGCCGGATCTTCGCGCTCGACGTGCCACGCGAGGTGCTGCACGCCCGCATCAAGGAGCGCACCCAGCGCATGCTCGCTGCCGGACTGCTCGACGAGACCCGCGCGATCCGCGACTCCTGCGGCTTCTCGCGCGAGGCTGCGGCGGCGATCGGCTACGCGGAGTGCCTGCGTCACCTCGCGACGCCGTTCAAGGACGAGGAGGAGCTGCGCAACCGCATCCGCCGCAGCACGCACCGGCTCGTGCGCAAGCAGATCACCTGGCTGCGGCGGCTGCGCGCGATCCGCTGGCTGCCTGCGGACACGACGGCCGCGGCCCTGCTCGCGCTGGCACGAGACCCTGCGGCCCGGCCGGGTGAGTCCTAGGATTCCGCACCGATGGACGCCGCCCCTGCGCCGCAACTTCTGGCCTACCTGGACGCGATGCTCGCCGCAAACGAGCACGTGAACCTGACCGCGATCCGCGACCGCGCGCAGGCGCTCGGGCTGCACGTGGCCGACAGCCTGGCCCTGGGTCGCGCGGGGCTCGCACCAGGCACCTGCCTCGACCTCGGCAGCGGCAATGGCTTCCCGGGCGTCGCCCTGCACTTCCTGCACCCGGCGGCCGAGGTCGTGCTCCTGGAACGCACGCGCAAGAAGGCCCTCGCGATCGAACGCTGCCTCGGCCAGGCCGGCATCACCGGCGTGCGGGTCGTGTGCGTGGACGCCGCGCAGGCGCCGGCGCTGCATCCGGAACTGCGCGCGCACTTCGATCTCGTGACCGCCCGCGCGGTCGGTGAGCCGGAGCAGGTCGCGCGTCTGGCCAGGCCACTGCTCGCGCGGGACGGTGTGCTCGCACTCTGGCTCGAGGCGGGGGCAGCGGTCGCCCCGGAACTGGCCCAGAGCCTGGTCTGCGTACAGCAATTCGGCTACGAGCTGCCGGCACCGGCCGCCCGTAGCCGCAAGATCGCGCTCTATGCGCGTCCGCGCGCGCGCTGAGGGCGCGCGCGCTTCAGCTCACTTGTTCGTGACGTTGCCCGTGGTCACGTAGCTGGTCAGCGGATAGGTCGTGTCGACCGTGAAGCGCATCAGGTGGTTGAACGCACTCGCCGACGACGGGTGGTTCACGTACGGGTCGTCCTTCGAGTAGTTGAAGAGGTGG
>CAZSKV010000037.1:0-15172 GCA_964607495.1 uncultured candidatus Brocadiaceae bacterium | reverse complement strand
CCGTTCCAGGCGTACGGCGCATCGAGGGGGATGTTGCAGTTGAACGGCGCCGGCGAGCCGGCGAGTGCGGACCAATCCGGGATGCTGATCGGCTTGCTGGTCACGACGTTGGTCTTGGCCGTCGTGAAGTTCAGGGCGTAGTCGGCCTTGGCGCCGATCACCTTGCCGCCGCCGAACCACAGGGCTCCGGTCAGCGTCTTGGCGGGGTAGACGCCCGCCGCAACCGCGCCGTCGCGCCGCAGCGAGAGCCGGTTGATCGCCAGGGTCTTGCCCTTCAGGTCGCCGTGCCCCTGCTGGTAGCTGTGGGTCGCGGACGCGCCGATCGGGAAGGTGTTGTTCGAGTTGCCCTCGGCGGTCTCCAGCGGTGCCGGCGAGTAGAGCGCCGGACCGACGGTCGTCGCGCCGGGGATCACGACCGAGAACGCCACGCTCGCCTGGCCGGCTTCGAGCGCCGGAGCGGAGACCGTGATGTTCAGCGGGCCGGCGGCGCCGGCGACGATGATCACGCGCTCGTAGAGCTGGTGCGGGTCGTCGGAGACGCCGGCATTGACCTGCAGCTTCATGTTGGTCCACATCGCGCTGGTGCTCGTCGTCGACTGGCGATGCCAGGCCAGGACCGCCGAATAGGTGCCGGCGCCGGGCATCAAGGCAGTGAAGGTGCGGGACAACGTCGTCGTCGTCAGCGTCGAGTTGAAGATCGCGGCGTTGCCATTCGCAACGCTGATCAGGCGATCGTCGCGCAGGAAGCCAAGGCCGTACGCATTGCGGGTGTTGTAGGGAGCGACCGGGTTCTGCGCCGAGATGTTCTCGGCCGTGGCGAGCAGCGCGGCCTTGGTCTCCAGGGCCGAAGCCGAGACCTTCTTGGAGCGGTAGAGCGTGGCGGCACCGCAGACCTGGGGCGAGGCCATCGACGTGCCGGAAGCCACGTAGCCGGCAGCGCTGGCTTCGTTGTCACGCAGCGGCATGACCGTGCTGACACCGCAACCCGTGATGTCGGGGTAGAAGCGCGTCGGGTCGCCCGAGAGCGGACCGCGGCTCGAGAAGCTGGCGATGGTCTTGGCCGTCGAGTTCGCCGCTGCGACCGCAAGGCCGTTGGCGACCGATTGGCTGGCGGCAGTCGACGAGCCGTTGTTGCCCGCGGCGCAGGCGACCAGGATGTTCGCGTTGTAGGCGCAGCTGTCGAGCGCCTGCTGTGACGCGTTCAGCGGGTCGGGGCTGCCCGAGTAGGAGTTGTTGGCGGACACGATCTTGAACGCCGCCTTGTCCGCAGCGATCGTGTTCCACGCCGTCGTGATGTTCGTGAAGCTGGCGCCGCCTCCGGTGTTGTCGGCGATGGCATAGCCGATGATGTCGGCCTGCGGCGCATGGCCGTGGTCGCTGTTCGCATTGGCGTTCCACTTGCCGCCGACGGCGATGCCGGCGACGCCGGTGCCGTGCCCGTGCACGTCATCGGCCACCATCAGACCGATCTGCTTGTTGGCCTTCAGCCGCGAGCCGCCGATGCCACCCGAGTTGATCGCGAGGTTGCCTTCGGAGAAGTAGGTTGCGTGCGGGCGGGCAGGGACGGGAGTCGTCGAGCTGTCCTGGCCGGTGTCCATGATCGCGCAGCCGACGCCGGCGCCCTTGACGCCCGAGGCCTGCACTGCATCGGCGTTGTGGTTGTTGGCGTTCGTCGAGGTCAGGATGAACGGAACCGGCGTCTTCATGATGCTGACCGGCTCGACCATCTGGTCGGGCTCGATGCGCGCGACGTTCGGGTGGTTGCGGATCTGATTGAGTGCGGCAGGCGGGACTTCGACCGCGCAGCCGTTGACGATCCACCACTGCGCGACGACATCACCGCCGAGCTGCTGCACGAAGTTCGCGAAGGGGGCCTGGTCGGCCTTCATCTGCGCTTCGAGGCCGGCGACGATCGGGTCGACGACGGCCGCAGGCTGGTTCTCGAGATTGGCCTGGCGGAAGGCTTCGAGGTTGAAGGTCCGGGTCTTGAACTGCACGAGCCAACGCTCGGTGCCGACCCGCTTGCCGGGAAGGCCACGTTGAAGCTGCGCTGCTTCCTGGACCGGCTGCGTCGGAGCGAGGCTCTGGGCCGCAGCGAGTACGGAGAGGGATAGCCCTGCGAGGGCTACGGTGATTCTGTGCATGGAGAAACTCCTAGGAGAGAGGATGAGACGTGCGAACCATCCAGTAAACGCGATCTGCCGGATTGTGCAACAGGGTCCCCTCTCCCAACCCCTCCGGCTTGACACCCTGCGGTCGCCTCCGCTACACCCCTCCCCGCTCATCGAGACCGGCTGAGGGACTGGCCCTTGGAAGCCGGGGCAACCGCCGTGTCACCGCACGGGAAGGTGCCAACTCCTGCGGGGGGATCGCTCCCCCGAGAGATGGGCCCAGGAATGCCGGCAGGTGCCGGGCTGTGGGCCTTCGCAGGGGTGGATGGGCATAGCTGCTGTTGCCTGTCGCCATGAATCCGCAAGCCCCGAAACCGGCCCCGACCGCGCCCATGACCTTTGTCCGCTCCGAGCGGGCCAGCCGCTTCGAGATCCTGGCCGCACTGCGCCAGCGCGTGCTCGTGTTCGACGGGGCGATGGGGACCATGATCCAGGCGGCGAATCTCCAACCGGCCGACTTCGCGGGTCTGGACGGATGCAACGAGTACCTCGTGCACACGCGGCCCGACGTGATCCGCGCGATCCACGAGGCGTATTTCGCGGCCGGTGCCGACATCGTCGAGACCGACACCTTCGGCGCCGCGCCGCTCGTGCTGGCCGAGTACGGCCTCGAGGCGCAGACGTTCGACCTCAACCTGAAGGCCGCCCAGCTCGCGCGCGAGGCCGCAGCGAAACACGCCGGCGCCGGCCGGCCGCGCTTCGTCGCCGGTTCGATCGGCCCCACCACCAAGCTCGTGACGCTCGGACACGTCGCCTACGAGGACCTCCATGCGGGCTACAGGATCCAGGCCCAGGGTCTGCTGGCCGGCGGCGTCGACTGCATGCAGGTCGAGACCTGCCAGGACCTGCTGCAGGTCAAGATCGCGGTGCTCGCGTGCCGTGATGCGATGCTCGAGGCTGGCCGCGAGGTGCCGATCTTCGTGACGGTCACGATCGAGACCACCGGGACGATGTTGCTCGGCTCCGAGGTCGGAGCTGCGCTGACGATGCTGGAGGCGCTGCCGGTGGATGCGGTCGGCCTCAACTGCGCGACCGGGCCCGACCTGATGCAAGAGCATGTGCGGTTCCTCGGCCAGCACTGCACGCGTCCCGTGCTGGTGCTGCCGAACGCCGGCTTGCCGCGCAACGTCGGCGGCAGGGCCCATTACGACCTCACGGCCCAGGAGCTCGCGCGCTTCCAGCGCAAGTTCGTGCAGGAGTTCGGCACGGCGATGGCCGGCGGCTGTTGTGGCACGACGCCGGAGCACATCGCGGCCGTGGCCGAGGCGGTGCGGGGCCTGGTGCCGCGCCCGCGACCGGACACCTGCACCGCGGCGCTCTCCAGCCTCTACACCGCGGTGCCGCTGACCCAGGACACGGGTCCGCTGATCGTCGGGGAGCGCACGAACGCGAACGGCAGCAAGGCGTTCCGCGAGCTGATGCTCGCCGGCGACACCGAGGGCATGGTCGCGATCGGCAAGAGCCAGGCGCACGAAGGCGCGCACGTGCTCGACGTCTGCACGGCCTACGTCGGGCGCGATGAGGTCAAGGACATGACCACGCTGCTGCGCTCGCTGGTCACGCAGGTCACGCTGCCGATCATGGTCGATTCGACGCAGCTCGACGTCGTCGAGGCGGCGCTGCGCTGTATTCCGGGACGGCCGATCATCAACTCGATCAACCTCGAGGATGGTGAGGAGCGGGCCGACAAGCTCTGCCGGCTCGCGGTCCGCTACGGCGCCGCGTTCGTCGCGCTCACGATCGACGAGCAGGGCATGGCGAAGTCCGCGGCGCGCAAGCTCGAGGTCGCGCAGCGGCTGCACGACATCTGCGTGCGCCGGCACGGCCTGCAGGCGCAGGACCTGATCTTCGATCCGCTGACGTTCACGATCGGCTCCGGCGACGAGGACTCGCGCAAGGCCGCGCTCGACACGCTCGAAGGCATCCGCCTGATCAAGGCCCGCATTCCGGGCGTGCGGACGCTGCTCGGCCTGTCGAACGTCTCGTTCGGGCTGAAGCCCTATCCGCGCCAGATCCTGAACTCCGTGTTCCTCGTCGAGGCGATGCAGGCCGGCCTCGACGCGGCGATCCTGAACGCCGCGAAGATCATCCCGATCCACAAGCTCTCGGAGGAGGACCGGCAGGTCACGCTCGACCTGATCTACGACAGGCGGCGCGACGGCTACGACCCGCTCTTCGCGTTCATCGAGCGCTTCCAGGGCGCGAAGCGCATCGACATCGCCGCCGGTCCGGACGAGAACGCGCTGCCGGTCGAGGAGCGCCTGATCAAGCGGATCGTCGACGGCAACAAGATCGGGATCGAGAAGCACCTCGACGAGGCGCTGAAGAAGCACAAGCCGCTCGAGATCATCAACACGATCCTGCTGGACGGGATGAAGGTCGTGGGTGAGCTCTTCGGCAAGGGCGAGATGCAGCTGCCGTTCGTGCTGCAGTCGGCCGAGGCGATGAAGACCGCCGTCAAGTACCTCGAGAAGTTCATGGACAAGCTCGGGGGCGAGTCGAAGGGCACGATCGTGCTCGCGACCGTGCGCGGCGACGTGCACGACATCGGCAAGAACCTCGTCGACATCGTCGTCAGCAACAACGGCTACCGGGTCGTCAACCTCGGCATCAAGCAGCCGCTCGAGTCGATCCTCGAGGCGGCGCGGGAGCACGCGGCGGACGCGATCGGAATGAGCGGCCTGCTGGTCAAGTCGACGGTCGTGATGAAGGAGAACCTCGAGCTCATGAGCGAACGGCAGTGGGCGACGCCGGTGATCTGCGGCGGGGCGGCCCTGAACCGGCACTACGTCGAGAGCGACCTGCGCGCGGCCTACAAGACCGGGCCCGTCTACTACGGGACCGATGCGTTCTCGGGCTTGCACCTGATGGACGAGATCACCGGCCGCGTGAAGGTGAAGACGCTGACCGGGGACACGCCCAAGAAGGGCGGACCGGTGCGCAAGTGGGCCTCGCGCGCCGACAAGGAAGCTGCGCTGCAGTCCTCGTTCGCCGAGTACGCGGACTCCGGCGTGCCGCCGGCCGAACGCGTGCCGAAACCCCCGCATTTCGGCGCGCAGGTCGTCGGTCCGCAAGAACTCGATCTGGGCACGGTGTTCCGCTACGTGAACAAGAAGTCGCTCTACCGCTTGCAGTGGCAGTACAAGCAGGGCAAGCGCACGCCCGAGGACTACGCGGCGTTCGTGCAGCACGAGGTCGAGCCGCGCTTCCGGGCCTGGGTGCTGCGCAGCAAGGAGGAGAAGCTGCTCGAGCCGCGCGTCGTCTACGGCTGGTATCGGTGCTATGGCGAGCGGAACGCGGTCATCCTGCTCGACCCCGATTCCGACCACGAGGTGTGCCGCTTCGAGCTGCCGCGTCAGCCCGGGGGCAAGCGGCTCTGCATCGCCGACTTCTTCCGCAAGGCCGACGCGGGCGAACGCGACGTGATCGGACTCTCCCTGGTCACGATGGGTGCCGTGGCGACGCAGTGGTGCGAGCGCCTGTTCAAGGAGAACCGCTACGACGACTACCTGCACTTCCACGGGCTCGCCGTCGAGGGGGCCGAGGCGCTCGCCGAGTACTGGCACAAGCGGATGCGGCAGCAGCTCGGCATCGCCGCGCACGATGCCGACGACATCGAGCAGCTCTTCCAGCAGAAGTACCAGGGTTCCCGCTACTCGTTCGGCTATCCGGCCTGTCCGAACCTCGAGGACCAGCAGAAGATCCTCGCCCTGCTCGGGGCCGGACGGATCGGCGTGTCGCTCTCGGAGGAGTTCCAGCTCGTCCCCGAGCAGTCGACGAGCGCGTTGATCGTCCACCATCCGGCGGCGCGCTACTTCAACGTGACGACCTAGCGCACTGGTGCCGGCTGCGGTTCAACCGCCTGGCGTGAAGCGCAGACCGACTCCGCGCACGGTGTGGAACAGCGTGGGATTCTTCGGGTCCGGTTCGAACGACTTCCGCAGCGACAGCACGAGGTTGTCGAGCGTGCGATGGGTCATCGGCGTGGTCGGACCGAATACCGCCTCGACGATCTCCCGGCGGGACACGACCTCTCCTGGCCGCTGCGCGAGCAGGCGCAGGAGTTTGGCCTCGCTCGCCGTCAGCTCGATCGCCTCACTGCGGCAGCTCGTGGCGCGCTGGGCGCGGAAGTCGACTTCGTTGCCGGCGAAGCGCAACACGTCTTCGCCGACCGGCAGGGCCTTGTTGCGGCGCAGCAGGGCCTTGACCCGCAACAGCAGCTCCTTGAGGTGGAAGGGCTTGGTCAGGTAGTCGTCGGCCTGCAGCTCGAGGCCCTTGATGCGGTCCTTGTCGCTGCTGCGGGCCGAGAGGATCAGCACCGGCGTCGTGTCACCGCTGGCGCGCATCGCCCGCAGGATCTCGAAGCCGTCGAGCCCGGGCAGCATGACATCGAGGATCACGAGGTCGATGCCGCCGCGGCGCAGGCGCTCGAGCGCCTGCGCGCCGTCCTGCATGCGTTCGACGCCGTACCCCTCGAGTCCAAGGTTGTCGGCGATCATCTCGCCGAGCGCGTCCTCGTCCTCGACGACCAGACAGTAGCGGGTCATGTCCGGCCCGCCTTGAGTGGCAGCCGGACGATGAACTCGCTGCCCTTGCCGGGGCCGCCGCTCGTCGCCTCGATCGTGCCGCCGTGGGCCAGGACGAGTTCCCGCGCGAGGTAGAGGCCGAGACCCGTGCCGCCGACGTTCTGTCTGGCCTGGCCGCGATAGAAGCGCTCGAACACCAGCTCCTGCTCCTCCTTGTCCATGCCGATGCCCTCGTCGCGCACGCGCACCTCGGCGGTCGCCGCGCTCGCGCGCAGGCTCACGTCGATCGTGCCGCCGTTCGGTGAGTACTTGATCGCGTTGTCGAGCAGGTTTTCGAGCACCATGCCGATCGCCTGCGGGTCGCGATCGACGAAGGCGCTCTGGGCGTCGCAACGGATCGTCGTGTGCGCTGCCTCGCTGCGGGCTTGCAGCCGCGTGAGCGCACTCGAGAGATCCTGCTGCAGATCGCCGGTCGACCGATGCAGCCCGACCCGCGAGGTGCCGACCTGCGCCGCGGCGAGCACGTTGCCGACGTCCCGGTCGAGGCGGTCGACCTCGGTCGCCATGGCGCGCAGGTACCGCTCGCGGCGCTCGGCCGGGGTGCGCGTGTCCTGCAGCGATTCGATGCCGAGACGGATCGTCGCCAGGGGCGTCTTGAGCGCGTGGGTCGCCCCGGTCAGGAACCGCTCCTGCGCCTGGCGGAGGCGACGCTCGCGCAACATCGCCAGGTAGAAGAACACGACGCCGATCAGCACCAGGATCCCGAGCGCGATGCCCTCGCTCGTGAACATCACGAGTCGACGGTGCGCCTCCTCGGTCAGGCTGTGGTCCGCGTTCGCACCGAGGGCCGCGAGGGCCCCGGGTACGTCACCCTGCTGCAAGGCGCGGTCTGCCGCGGCCAGCCGGCCGGTCTCGCGGTAGTGGAAGTAGATCCACCACGCGACCTCGGCGAGGCACGTCGCGACGACCAGCGCGAACAGGAGCCGGATCCCGGCACGGACCTTCATGCGGAGCATCGTCGCCCGGAACCGGGTGGAGGCGCAATCAGTTGGTCTTGACCCGCAGCGCCAGACCCAGCGCATCGGCGACCGTCGCGTGGCTCGCGTTCGCGCTCGCCGAGTTCGAGACGTACCAGATGCCATTCTGCGGCGGTGCGTAGCTGCCGAGCTGGATCGTGCGCTTGTCCGAGAGGACGACTCCGTACTGGTTCGCGGCCGGCACGAGGGCTACGTGCTGCGCGAAGAACGCCGCCCCATTGAAGGCGGGCTCGGGCGGGACCCCCACGAACGAACTCGCGGTCTGCGCGGCGATCGCGCCGGTGGCGTCCGCGACCTGCGGCAACGCGAGGTCGAAGCTGCAATACGCGGAGCAGCCCGTTCCCGGCAGCAGGAAGGGCAGCGTCAGGCCGCCGAAGTTCTGGTCCGACGCGCCGAGCATCGTCAGGACGGCCGAGTTGGCGCCGAGGCCCGCTCCGTAGAGCGAGTGCGCGCATCCGGGCGCATAAGTGCCCTGCGACAGGATCGTGGCGTTGGGAGCCTGCGGGTCGGCGGCGCAACCCAGCCCGCTGCTCGTGGCGCTGCCGTTCGCGAGGCTCGCGATCTTCTTGGCGTCGAGCATGGCGTGGGCCAGGCCGTTGTTGGCGTTGCCGCGCACCGTGATCTGCACCACGAACCAGCCACCGGGCGGGATTGCGATCCCGGCCGGCGCGCTGAACGGGAACACGAGCGTGTTGTTCGTGCCGCCCCAGTCGTCCGGCGTCTTGCTGCCCTGATCGGGCAGGAAGCTGATGCCCTGGTCGAAGACGGTGAGCAGCGGGGTCGTCAGGTTGGCCGCAAAGCGCGACTCGGGCCTGCCGACCGTGGACACCCCGACGTCGATCGTGAGCCTCTGGATCACGAACGGTCCGGGGGCGCCGACCTGCGGGATCGGGCCGTCGAAGCGGAGTGCGAGCTCCGTGGCGGCGAAGAACGCGGCTCCGGCTTCTGCTGCCGAGAAGAAGAACTGCGCTTTGGCGTCGGTCGTCATCAACGGCGACATCGCGTAGTTGCTGAGTTCGGTGTTCGCGGGGTTGGCCGTGGCCGGCAGGTAGAGGTAGTTCTGCGCGGCGAGGCTGCTACAGAGGACGAGGAGGCTGGCGGTTCTCATGCTTGACACCTTGGTTGAACGTGATGCGCCCGGTGTAGGGCGGCGCCAGGGACCGGGTGTCATCTCCTGGTCATTCCCCGGCCGGCCTCAGGGCCGCGCGATTTCGAGGCAGGGGAGCACGAGATCAGCCCCTTCTGCCGTCAGTTCCAGCATGGCGACCGAGTCCTGGAAGCGGTTCGGCAAGGCGATCAGCAGGCAGTCCAGCGGCGTCCGTTCGCGCGCGCGCCGGAACGGTTGTCGATCGAGCAGGGTGCGGGCCGGTTGGCCCCGTTCCCGCAGGCGCAGCGTCAGCCGGCTCTCGGCGGTGGCGCCGACCGCGTCGAGTCCAGCGACCAGCCGCAGCGGCCCCGAGGCGGCAGGGAGCACGATCGGCAGCACGGTCGAGGCGCCGGCGCGCAGCACCAGCGGATCGGCGTAGATCGCCCCGTCCATCAACGTGCGCGGTGGCACGGCCTCGCCACCGCGCTGCACGGCGTGCATGACCGGTTCGCGCGGGACGGCCAGTGCCTGCACGACCGCGACCTGCAGCGCACGTCCCTCGGCCACGGTCGTCAGGCGGACGCGGGTCGGGCCTGTGTGTGTTGCCTCGTGGACCTCGAGCACGCAGAGACGGTAGGAGTCCCGGGCCAGGATCGGCGTGGTGAGGCGGGCCGCACCACGCTCGATCTGCAGCACGGCTTCGCCGTCGCCTTCGACCGCACCGAGTGCGACGAAGAGGCGACAAGGTCCTGCCACCGGCGGCGCAGGCAGCCAGGCCTCGACGAAGCCCCCGCGTTCGGTAGGTGGCACGAGCCGGACCGCATCCTTGGTCCGCGCGACCGATCCCGGTCGGTCGGCCGATCCAGCCGCCAGGGGTGCCGCACCACGCTCGCTGCCGCACACGAAGTCGAGCTCGGTGCCGGCGAGGAGGTCCGCAGGCAGGTAGCGCAGCGAGAGCGATGCTGCGCCGCCGCGCACGAGCCGCGCCTTGACGGCCCAGAACAGCTCCCCCTGCGGCGTCGCGAGCGAGGGTGAGGTCCGCTCGGTGAGGTCGAAGTCGTTCGTGAACAGGTCGCGCGCGGCGTCCCCTGGCACGAACGGCGTCTCCCAGGTCGGGAGCAGGGCCGACAGGCGCAGCACGCGCGGCGTCGCGCTCTGCCCCGAACGATCGATGATCCGTGGCGGGTTGAGGCCATGGTTCCAAGCGACCAGCAACCCTGCTTGCGTGAGTCCGGGTTCGCCACTGCCGGGGGCGCGGCCCTCGATCCAGAGCGTGCCGCGATCCGGCGGACCCGCACACGGGAGCTCGAACAGGGTCCGGCCCTCGTTCAGTGGTGCAAGGTCGATGCGCGTCTGGTTCCGAGGCGGCAGGCGCAGGCGATCGGCCCAACCCATCGTGGCGAGATCCAGGCCGGTGGGCCCGGCCGGCACGTGACCACCGCGGGTCCACGAGAGGGCGAGATCGCCGAAGTGGCCGTTGTCCGGAAGACTCCGGTCGACGGTGCCGAACACGGCCGTCAGTACCGCAGCACTGGCATTCCCCGTGGCCAGGAACGTTCCGTCCGGCTCGCGTTCAGGGAGCGCGATCGCGACGACCCGCTCGACCTGGGGCGCCGCCCGGACGAGGGCGCGGCCGAGCGGGACCGCGGTGCCGAACTCGGCCGCGGGCATGGCCCCGACGGGGAGCACGAGCACGACGAGGTCCGTGCGCGCGGCAACACTCGCCAACCTGGCTCCGAGTTCCTGCAGGATGCCGACCAGGCTGCGTTCGCTTCCCCCCGCATCGATGGCCTGCAGCGGCAGCACCTCGCCCTCGAGCAAGGTGCGCCCGCCCGAGAGCGCGGCCAGGAACTCTGCGACCGAGCCGGCGCTCAGTCGACTGTTCGGCGGTGGTGTCAGGCGATACTCGGCTCCGGCGAAGAAGGCCTGACGCAAGGTGTGTTCGGTGGCGTGCAGCTGTCGCCCCGCGAACTCGACTGGCACGACAGTCACCCTGAGGCGCGGCGCTGTCGGAGTCCGCACGAGATCTGCGCCCATGGCTTCCGCCTCGCTGATGGGCTTCGACTCCGACGGGAACCGCCACTCGATCCTCGCCACCTGGACTCCGGACTCGGCCTGCGGGAGCGCGGGTCGGAACGTGAGCGGCAGTTCGCCGTCCCGCCAGAGCCTGCGATCGGACAGTTCGAGCACGAGATCGCGCACGGGCTCGGTCTCGACCCGGGAGTCGCGATGCAGCAGATGTCCGGCGGTCTCGACGTGCACGGCCCCGTGCAGCTGGATCTGCAGGTGCAATGCGGAGGCCTCCCGCGGGACCGGAAGACGGTAGGTGAACGAAGCGCTGCCGCGGGCTTCCCGCGCGTTCTGCCTCCCGTCCTGGAAGCGGGTGATCCGTGTCCCTGCACCACTCTGCAGCTCGTGCTCGTCCCCATCGCCGATGTCCAGGCAGCGGGAGTCTCCGAGCGCGATCGGGTGCCACGAGCCCGGCCGGCTCCGGCCATGCGCATGCAGGACCAGCCGCGCGCTCATGCGCGAACCCACCGTCGCCTCAGGCACCAGGACCGGTTCCGTCGCGAGCAACGAGTCGCCGCCCGCAGGATCGAGTTTGCAGACCTGCACCTGATCCCGCCCAGTGTCGACCTCGACCTGGATGCTGGCCCCAGCCGGGAGCGGGCCGGTCCGTTCGGCACGGGGGAACCATGCGTCGCCACCCCGCAACTGGGCTGGCGGGGCAAAGGTCAATCTGGGCAGCACCTGCGTGGGCAGGTCGATGCCGGCGAGCAGGTTCGCCACCGGCACCCGGCCGAGGTCGACCTCTCCCACCACGAGTTCTGCCTCCTGGAGGTTTGCCGGCAGCCTGCGGAAGCGGACTCTGGCGCTGGGTCGATCGGCAGCGTGCGTGAGGAGTCTGCAGGTCAGTTTCTCCCCCTGGATCGAGAGATCCTCGAACCACACGGAGTCCACGCCCTCGCCGAAACCCCCGGCCCAATCGATCGAGGCCTCACCCAGCTTGTCGAGCGCCGCATCCAGGAGCACGAGGAGGGCGCCACAGGTGCTCGCGTCCGGATCCCCGGGACCGAACGCGCCCTTGGGGAGACCGGCCAGTGCGTGGCGCAGGGCGGCAATGCCACGCTGCAGGTAGCCGTGGTTGCCGATCGCGGCGGCCGCCGCGAACCAGGCCTCGGTCGCCAGCCGGTGCGCTCTGGCCTGCTCGCTGCGGTTCGCGCCGACTTCGACGCTGCCGATGACGGGATCCTGGGACCATGGCGCAGGCCAGAGCGCCTGATCCAACGCCAGCCGCGTGAGCGCAAGTTCGGCGACCCGCAGCAGACCTGGGTCCGGCCGTGTCTCCGTCTCCTGCAGGGTCAGGGCGGCGAGTGCCATGCAGGCGCTGACCTGGGCCGGAGGTCTGGGGCCCGTTGCCTGCTGCGCGCAGAGCCAGCCCAGGGCCCGCCGGCTCCCCGCGAGCGCGCTCGAGTCCCCACAATCGCGCCAGTACTCGGCCAGGAACCAGGCGATCGCCGCGTTGGCGGCCAGGGCGCGACCCGCGGGTCTGGGAGCAAGGTAGGCCGGCTCGAATCCATCGGGAAACTCGCCGTTCTGCCGCTGGTGGGTCAGCAGGAACCGCATGCTCACCGCGCAGGCGATCCGCACCCCCTGCCGCAGCTCGGGCAGCAGGCGCGCGGCCTGCAGCATCCGGACACAAGCCAGCGCGAGCTCGGTCGTCTCGAACCGGCCAGCATCCGCGACCGAGCGCTCGAAGAGGACGGCGAGCGGCTGGCCCGGTCCCACCACGAGCGCGGTCGGCAGCACGCCGCTGCGCCGCGGCATGTCCATGACCGCAGCGAGCAGCCGACTGGCCAATGCTGCCTGCGTGGCCGAATCGGCATGCTGCGCCGAGAGTCCCAGGCCAAGTGCCGGCAGGAGCCAGGCTTCGGACAGATCCTGCACCTGACGCCCGGGCCCGCTCGGGCCGAGCCACGGCCGGCTGGTCTTGGGCAAGGAGCTCCCCAGGAGCTCGAGTCGTTCCGCCAGCAGCGAGGCCCAGGTGCGCGCGGAGCGCTGGTCGAGCCGGCGGCTTCCCGCAGCCAGGGTGGGGGCGGCGTGCTGGCGCCAGAGGGCGTCCAGCCGGGCCTGCACCATGTCCCCGGCGTCGCAATCCCCGTCCAGCAGGAGTTCGTGGGCGAAGAGGAGTTCCTCGCCGCGCACGACCTGCCCCCTGGGCGCGGGGTCGCCTACGGGCTCCAGGCCCATCACCTGGCTCAAGAAGCGGTCCTTCTCCGTCCCCAACCGCAGACCTTGTGGCACGCGGTGGTTCCTGCCGAGCAGTTCCAGGTCGGGGCTGAGGATCGCCGCACTCCTGCCGCGGAACAGGCCAATCAGGGGTGCCCGGTACTCGGTCTGCGGGATCCATGCAGGATCGCGGTCGCTCGCCTGTGGGGCGACATGCGAGTCGATGCCATCCAGCATCCAGCGATGCTCCAGTTCCAGCGCCACCAGTTCCGACCGTGCCCGGACCCGATCACGGACGAGGATCCTGGCCCCGTTGCCCGTGGCCAGCAGGTCGATCTGGACCCTGACCTCGTGTTCGGGGTGGGAGCCGGCCGCGAGTTCCCAGCTCGTCCCGGTCAGGCGCAACGAGCGGAACGGTAGCTCTCCTACCGCGGCGCCACCCGGCTGCGCCGTCGTGACCCTGACCCCAGGGGTGCGCAGGATCGGGGTCGTCCCGCCAGCGCTTGTCTTGGTCGACCAGATCAGGCTGCCTGTGCCTGGATCCAGCTCGACCCTCCAGCCGCCAGCCTCCAGACCATGCCTCGGCTCGACTGGGGTGACCGAGGTGGACCCGCAGGCGCAGGCGCTCAGCAGCAGCAACCATCTCGCAGGCAGGCTTCGAAGCATCAGGCTGCGGAGCCTACCCGGTCGCCAGCGCCGGGGCAGGGTCGGAGTGTTGCACCGGGAAACGAGAGAGGCGGCCAGGGGCCGCCTCTCTCATGCGTCATCGGCCCCGTAGGGCCGGATGGTGCCAGCTCAGAAGATGAACTGGAACTGGACCTCGAAGATGTGGTTGTCAGCCGACGAACCACCGGTCGGGTCGACCGACTGCAGCGTCCAGGACGCCGTCGTCTTGAGCGCGTACTTGCGGTAGTAGTTGGTCGCCATGAACGTGATCTCGTCCACGTCGCCTTCGGAGGCGCCGAGCGCCGTGCCGGTCAACAGGATCTGCGAGGCGTCGTCCAGGCTGATCGAGGAGATGCGGGCGCCGAAGCTCCACTGGCTGTGGCTGCCTTCTGCGGCTGCCATCGTGTAGGAAGCCTGGGCCTGCCAGCCATTGGACTCCGACTCGCTGCTGCCGGCGACGTCCGGCTCATCCGAGCGCATGAAGTACTCGGCCAGCACGTGCCAGCCCTTGATCTTCAGGCCACCGTTGAGGTTGATCGTCGCGCTGTCGATGTCGCGGGTGGCTGCACCCACGGTGCCGCGGGCGTTGCCGATCTGGTAGCCGGCGCCGACGCTCCACTTGAGCTCCTGGGTGTTCTCCAGGTCGCCCGCCATGTAGCCCTCGTCGCCCATGTCGCCGTTGCCGTCGAAGCGGGCGGTGAAGACCCAGTTCAACTCGTTGTCAGTGTTCGGGTTGTCTTCGCCCCGAGCCGCCGACGCACCGGCCGAATCCGTGTTGAACGCACCAGCCGTCCAGTTGAACTTCTTGCCTTCGACGTGACCGCCGGTCACCGCCGCGCCGCGAGCGCGCGTGTTGGCGAAGGTCCGCGATGCCAGGGCCCTGTCGGCGAATTCGACACCCGTATCGGAAGAGGTCGACTCACGGCCGAAGTAGGTCTTCTGCTGGCCAGCCCGCAGGCCGATCGCGTTGGTGTCCTGGCTGTGGAACATCCAGTGCACCCAGGCATCCTTCACCGGGTTCGTGCTGTCCGTCCACTCGGCGGCCAGGCGGTACCGGATGTCCTTGTTGAACAGGTGGCCCTTCAGGGCGGTGCGGGCCTTCTTGATCGCGAAGCTGTTGAAGTCGGCCGAACCGCCGTTACTGGCGGGGTTCGTGCTGTCGTTCGCGATGTAGGTCCACAGGACCTGCACGTAGGTCGACAGGTTCAGCATGAAGTCATCACCGGCGTCGAACGTGACGCCCTTGCCCGGGGCAAAGGTGACTTCCTGCTTGGCTGGGGTGCTCGGCGCACCGAGCTTCTCCAGCGACGAACTGACCTTGTTCTTCTCCTCGTCGCCGCCTGCCAAGGCCAAGGAGGCAGTGGCGGCGATCGCTGCGATTCCGAATCCGAACGGATTCTTCATGGATGAGTCTCCTCCCAAAACGGGATCGATTACCGGAAGCAAAGAGAAACA
>CAZSKV010000036.1:0-1814 GCA_964607495.1 uncultured candidatus Brocadiaceae bacterium | reverse complement strand
AGAAGTGGGTCGCCGAGTACCGGCCCCTGCTGAATGCCGGCTCCCGCACGGCGATCCGCGACATCCCCGACTATCCGCGCAAGTACGTGCTGCTGGACACGCCCGAGGTCGAGAGGCTGGTGCGCGAGGAGGGCGCCGTGTTCGTCGACGTGCGCTATCCCGAGGAGTTCGCGAAGGGTGCGCTGCCGGGCGCGATCAACCTGACGCTGCGCAAGATGCTGCAGCACGAGATCGAGCCGCAGCTGCGCGCGCTGCCGCGCCGACCGATCGTGGTGCCGTGCTACGACAAGCGCTCGTCGTTCTTCGGGATGCTGCTCGGGCTGCGCCTGCATCGCCTGGGCGGCGACTTCCGCGGCCGCTACACGGTCCCGCACGAGTACATCGTGCCGAGCGCGGTCCCCGCCCACCTCGCGGCCTGGGAGGCCGACCAGCAGAAGACGACCGTGTTCTCGCTGGCCTCGGGCGCTGCGGCCGCCCAGATCGACTCCGCCGGGCGCGGGCTCGGCAGCCTGATGCTCGCGGTGCTCCTGGTCGTCCTGCTCGTGCGCCTGCTGCTCCTGCCGTTCACGCTCAAGGCCGAGCGCGACCAGGTGGTGCTGCGGGCGATGAAGCCGCAGATCGAGGCGATCCGGGCCCGCCATCCGGGCGAGCCGGCGCGCGCGCGCCGCGAGATCTTCGGCATGCAGCGCGCAGCTGGCCTCTCGCCGGTGCGCAACCTGCTCGGCTCGTTGCTCGTGCTCGTGACCTTCCTCGTGCTCTACAGCGCGGTCGACACGGCCGCGAGCGGGTACAAGACGCCGTTCCTCTGGCTCGACGGACTGGGTCTGCCCGACGCCTGGCACGTGCTCCCGATCGCGGTCGGCGGCCTCTTCCTCGCGATGCTGCTCGTGCTCGCGGAGAAGATCACGCGCAACCAGCTGCTGTTCCGCGGCGCGCTCGCCGCGCTGATCACGGCAGCCGTCTGGTCGGCCAGCGCCGCCGCGCTCGGATACCTGCTGGTGAGCATCGGATCGATGCTGCTGCAGCGTGAGCTTTTCCTGGCCTGGTGGCAGCGCCAGGAGGCGCGCCGCCGCGGTGTCCCGCCGGCCCGCGCGAGCAAGGTCGGACCGGACCAGCCCGTGCTGCGCCTGGCCGACGTCGAACACGTGCCCGCCGCCGGCCGCAAGGCCCGCCGGCTCTCGCACCTGATCCGCGCGGGCTTCCCGGTGCCGGATGGCCTCGTCGTCCTCGACCATGCCGGCATCCAGCGCGCGGCTGGCCGCAAGGCGATCCTGCGCGCCTTCTCGCGCCTGCGCGCGGCGCGGGTCGCGGTGCGTTCCTCCGGCACCGCCGAGGACGGCGAGATGCTGAGCCACGCGGGCGAGTTCAGCTCGCATCTGATGATCACGCGCGAAGAGCTGCTCGACTCGATCGCCGCGGTCGAGGCCTCGCTGCGCGCGCCGCACTCGCAGGACGCGGCCCGGCAGGATCAGGGTGGCGTGCTCGTGCAGGCGATGGTCCCGGCCGAGCACGCGGGCGTGCTCTTCACCGAGGACCCGGTCTGCTCGGGCGCGGTCCTGGTCGAGATGACCAAGGGCCTTGGCGACAGTCTGGTGTCCGGCCAGGTCGACCCGGATCCCTTCCGCTTCGGCAAGCTCTCGCACCGGCCCCTGCAGGAGCAGGCGGCGCCGATCGACCTGCTGCCGCTGCTCGAGCTCGGCCGGCGCGCGGAGAAGCTCTTCGGCCGCCCGCAGGACATCGAGTGGGCCTACTCGCGCGGCAGGTTCCACCTGCTGCAGTCGCGCGACATCACCTGCCGGGTGTCCGAACCGGGT
>CAZSKV010000035.1:0-9935 GCA_964607495.1 uncultured candidatus Brocadiaceae bacterium | reverse complement strand
CGACGAGCTGATCGCGCGCCATCTGCCAGCACTGCGTGCCTACGTGCGCTTGAACCTGCCGCCGGCCCTGCGCGCCATGGAGTCCTGCTCCGACCTCGTCCAATCGACCTGCCGCGAGGCCTTGAAGGCGCGAGGTGCGTTCGAGTACCGCGGTCCCGAAGCGTTCCGGGCCTGGTTGTTCCAGTGGGCGCTACACAAGATCAAGGACCGGGCCAGGTTCTTCCGCGCCGAGAAGCGGAGTCCGGATCGCGAGGTCCGACGCGGCGACGCCTCGGAACTGGCCGATCTCTATTCGTCGATCGGGACCCCGAGCGCGGCGGCGATCGCCAGGGAGAACGCTGAGCTGCTCGAGCAGGCCTTCGACCGCCTCGACGATGACGACCGGCAGGTGATCGCACTGTGCCGGATCGCCGGTCTGCCGCGCGAAGAAGTTGCACACGCACTCGGCAAGTCGGATGGCGCAGTGCGCACGCAACTCAGCCGGGCGCTCGTGCGGCTCGCAGCCGAACTCGAGCGCCTCGGCGTGCACGGCGACTGACACCCCCTCACTCCACCGCGATCTCCCAGTCCACCTTCATCGCGGCGCCCGCGTCCGCGTTGTAGAGATAGAGGCATTGCCCGGGCTGCACGGTCATCGTGACCGAGACGATGTCGGCGTCCTTGCCGACGACCGCGGCACCGGTTGCGTCCTTCTCGGACTTGCGGATCTCGAGCGGGCCGGTGCCGGCGGGCTTGGTGCCGGTGATCGTGACCTGGCGCGGCTCGCCGCTCTTGTTGCAGTAGATCGGCATCGGCTTGCTGGCTGCGTCCTGCAGATAGCTCCTGGCGGCGATCGTCTTCGAGAAGGTGATCGCGAAGAGCATCGAGCCGAAGGCTGGCGAGGTCCCGACGTTGGCGAGCAGCAGGTTCGAGGTCTGGAAGCCCTGGCTCGGGGCGTAGCTCACGGCCTGGAGCGCGAGATCGAGGCCGACCAGGCGCCGGTCGTTCGGCAGCGGGATGTTGCAGGCCGCGATGCCGTTCTGGACCGGCAGCGGCACGGACGCGAGCAGCGCGGCGGGGTCGACCCAGAGCTCGAGGCTCTGGCCGGAGAGCTGCACCTTCCAGCTGGAGGTGGCCCTGGTGCCGATCAGCAGCCACGCGAACTGTGCACCGGGCACGCGCGCGGCGAGGCCCATCGCGGCGCCGGGGATCGGCGGGGCGAGGCCATCGAGGGCCGTCGCGCTGCACGTGCAGCCGAACACCGCCGCGTAGCCGGCGCGAGTGTCCTTGGTGATCTGGGCGGAGACGAGGGTCGCGAAGGTCGCGAGAACGAGCGCAGAACGAGAAAAACGCATGACAGAACTCCTGGGCGCGATGACCGCCGGCACCATGCCGTGCGCCTCGCGCATGGCCCTTCAGCGCAGGACGCGCGCAGGAGCGGAGGTGATTTCTCTGGAGCAGACGCTTGCGGCGTGCCGATCAGCCTTGGCATCCTCCGCACCCGCAACCAAGTCCCCACCGCATGGCGAAGAACAAGTCCGGCAAACCCCTGGTGATCGTCGAGTCGCCGACCAAGGCCAAGACGATCGGCAAGTTCCTCGGCAGCGAGTACGTGATCGAAGCCAGCGTGGGACACGTCCGCGACCTCCCGGCCAGCGCCGACGAGATCCCCGAGGAGATCAAGAAGGAGAAGTGGTCGCGGCTCGGCATCGACGTCGCCCACGACTTCAAGCCGCTCTACATCGTGCCGCCGCACAAGCGCGAACAGCTGCGCAAGCTGCGCACGCTGCTCAAGGGCGCGTCCGAGCTCTATCTGGCGACCGATGAAGACCGCGAGGGCGAGTCGATCTCCTGGCACCTCGTGCAGGAGCTCCAACCGAAGGTCGAGATCAAGCGCCTGGTCTTCCACGAGATCACCAAGGAGGCGATCCAGGAGGCGCTCGCGAACCCGCGGCATATCGACGAGAGCCTGGTCGAGGCCCAGGAGACGCGTCGCCTGGTCGACCGCCTCTACGGCTACATGGTGTCGCCGCTGCTGTGGAAGAAGGTCCGCCCCAAGCTCTCGGCGGGCCGCGTGCAGAGCGTCGCCGTGCGGCTGGTCGTCGAGCGCGAGAAGGAGCGCATCGCGTTCCACAAGGCCGAGTACTGGGATCTGGCGGCGCGGTTCCAGGCGCGCGCGGAGAACCCCTTCGAAGCCCGCTTGACCGCGCTCGACGGGCAGCGGGTCGCGAGCGGCAAGGACTTCGATCCCGACACCGGCAAGCTGAAGTCTGGCCGCGAGAACCCACGCCACCTGACGCGGGAACTCGCCGAGCAGCTGACCCGCGAGCTGACCGGCAAGCGGGCCCAGGTCGCCTCGGTCGAGAGCAAGCCCTACACCGAGCGGCCGTCGCCGCCGTTCACCACCAGCACGCTGCAGCAGGAGGCCGGGCGCAAGCTGCGCTTCGGCGCCCAGCGCGCGATGCGCGCCGCGCAGCGGCTGTACGAACAGGGCTACATCACCTACATGCGCACCGACTCGACGACGCTGTCGCAGGAGGCGCTGACCGGGGCGCGACGCGTGATCGCGAAGAAGTTCGGAGAGCGGCTGCTGCCCGACGAGCCGCGCTTCTACGCGACCAAGGTCAAGAACGCGCAGGAGGCGCACGAAGCGATCCGGCCGGCCGGCGCGGCGTTCCAGGAGGTCGACGACGTGCGCGCCGAGCTCGGCGCCGCGAGCGACGAAGCCCGCATCTACGAGCTGATCTGGCAGCGCACGGTGGCCTCGCAGATGCCCGACGCGAAGGGCCAGCGCACGACCGTGCTGATCGACGTGGCCAACGCGCAGTTCCAGGCGAGCGGCAAGACCGTCGAGTTCCCGGGCTTCCGTCTCGCCTACGTCGAGACCCAGGACGACCAGGAGGAAGCGCTCGCGGACCTCGAGCGCGTGCTGCCGACGATGCGGGCCGGCGAGGCGCTGCAGACCGTCGAGCTGACCTCCGAAGGCCACTCGACCGAGCCGCCGCCGCGGCTGACCGAAGCCGGGCTGATCCGCGAACTCGAGGCCCGCGGCATCGGTCGGCCCTCGACCTACGCCTCGATCATCGAGACGATCCAGGCGCGCGAGTACTGCTTCAAGAAGGGCACGGCCCTGGTGCCGACCTTCACCGCCTTCGCGGTCGTGCGCCTGCTCGACCGCTACCTGCATCATCTGGTCGACTACGCGTTCACCGCCAAGATGGAGGACGAGCTCGACGAGATCAGCACCGGCGCGAAGAAGGGTCTCGACTACCTGCGCGCGTTCTACCACGGCAACGGCGTGCCCGGCCTCGAGCGCCATCTCAAGGAAGTCGACGCCAAGATCGACCCCCGCGAGATCTGTTCGCTCCCGCTCGGCAAGAATGCGAGCGGCGACGAGATCGAGATCCGCGTCGGCCGCTACGGCCCGTTCCTGTCCTGCAAGGACAAGCGGGCGAGCATCCCCGATGAACTGCCGCCGGACGAGCTGACCCTCGAGAAGGCGCAGGAGATGCTGGCCAAGGAAGCCGAGGGTCCGACCGTGCTCGGCAACCATCCGGAGACCGGGCTGCCCGTCTATCTGAAGAACGGCCGGTTCGGTCCCTACTTCCAGCTCGGTGACGCCAACCCGGAGGACAAGAAGGCCAAGAAGCCGAAGATGGCCTCGCTGCTGCGCGGCATGGAGCCCGCCACGGTCACGTTGGAGCAGGCGCTCGCGGTGCTCTCCCTGCCGAAGGAGCTGGGCCGCAGCACGAACCCGGCCGGCGAGGAGCTGCCGGTGGTGGCCGCGAACGGCCGCTTCGGCCCCTACCTGCAGTGGGGCAAGGAGACGCGCAGCATCCCGCCGGACGAGTCGCCGCTGACGGTGACCCTCGAGCGGGCGCTCGCGCTCCTCGCGCAGCCCAAGGTGCGCCGCGGCCAGATGCGGACCGCGATCACGCCCAAGAAGGAGCTCGGGCCCCACCCGCGCAGCGGCGCCACCGTGAAGCTGATGGACGGGCGCTATGGCCCCTACGTGACCGACGGCGAGACCAACGCGTCGCTGCCCAAGGGTGAGTCGGCCGACGCCCTCACGCTCGTGCGGGCCATCGAGCTCCTCGATGCCCGCGCCGCGCGCGGACCGGCGAAGAAGCGCCCGCGGCGGCGCGCGAAAGTCCGCGCCGACTCCTAGGACCCGCCAGGGAACCGGAGTCACGGGTTGCCATCCTGGCGGTCCAGACTTCCAATCCCCGCCGTGCCCGTCGACCCCAGCGAGACCTTGGTCCTGCTGCAACGCATCCACACCGGCGACCCCAAGGCGCTCGGCGAACTCGTGGCCCGCGATCTGCCCTGGGTGCGCGCCTACGTGGCCCGCGTGCTCGGACCCGAACTGCGCGCCAAGACCGATGCGGAGGACGTCGTGCAGGAAGCGATGCTCGCGGTGCTCAAGGACGGCCAGAAGTTCACGATCTCCGACATGGGACAGTTCCGCGCACTGATCGCGCGGATCGTCGAGAACCTGTTGCGCATGAAGCATCGGTTCCTGCACCAGCAGAAGCGCGACATCGGCAAGGAACAGCGCCTGCCGAGCGACACCGTGCTCGACCTCGACGCCTCGGTCACCCGCCCCTCGCAGGCGGCGATGCGCAACGAGACGCAGGCCTGGCTGCAGCTCTGCCTCGACCTGCTCGATCCGAAGGACCGTGAGGTGATCCTGCTGCGGCAGTGGAAGGAGCTCTCGTTCGTCGAGATTGGTCAGCAGCTCGGCCTCGACCAGGCGGCGGCGCGGATGCGCTTCGAGCGCGCACTCGCGCGCCTGGCCAAGCTCGTGAAGCGCGTGCAGCTCGGCGGCCTCGCGCAGGTCCTCGAAGAGACGACGAGGGGTTGAACGATGACCGGTACCGACGGCGCCGGCATGGAGCGGCTGCGCGACGCGCTGGACGCATTCCTCGCGGCCGGTGACGGCATCGACCCGGAAGCACTGCTGCGGGATCGTCCCGAGGTCGCGGACCTGCTCTCCTCGATGCTCGCGGGCGAGCAGGCGCGCGAACCGGATGCACGCCGGCCGATCGGCGATTTCGAGCTGCTGCGCGAGATCGGCCGCGGCGGCATGGGAGTCGTCTACGAGGCGAGGCAGCTCTCGCTGCAGCGCTCGGTCGCGCTCAAGGTGCTGACCCCCGGCGCCGGTCTCGAGCCGGCGGCGATCCTGCGGTTCCGGCGCGAGGCCGCGGCCGCGGCGGCGCTCGAACACGAAGGGATCGTCAAGGTCCACGCGACCGGCGTCAGTGGCGACGTGCACTGGATCGCGATGGAACTCGTGGACGGCGCACCGCTGAACCGCGCCGGCGCGGCGCTGCGCCAGCGCGGCGTCGCGGCCGTCGTCGACGTCGTGGCCCAGGTCGCCGAAGCCCTCGCGCACGCCCATGCCAAGGGCATCGTCCATCGCGACGTCAAGCCGGCCAACGTGCTGCTGCGCGCCAACGGCCGCGCGATGCTCACCGACTTCGGGATCGCCCGCGACGCCCGCAACCCGAGCCTGACCGCGACCCAGGGCTTCGCCGGAACCCCCTACTACGCGGCGCCCGAGCAGCTGCGCGGGGGCGCGGCGGCCGACGCCCGCAGCGACGTCTTCTCGCTCGGCACCACGCTCTACGAGCTCCTGACCGGCAGGCTGCCCTTCGCCGGCGCGACGACCCACGAAGTCACGCAGAGCATCCTCGGTCGCGAGGCGACCGACCCGCAGCGCCTCGACGCGGCGCTGCCCGACGACCTCTGCGCGATCGTGCTCAAGGCGCTCGAGAAGGCGCCCGAACGGCGCTACCAGAGCGCGGCGGAGTTCGCCGCGGACCTGCGTGCATTCCTCGCGCACAAGAGCGTCCAGGCGCGGCGGCCGACCCGGATCGAGCGGCTGCGGCGTTGGGTCCGGCGCGAGCCGCTGCGCGCGACGCTCGCGGGCGTGCTGCTGGTCGGCGGGCCGCTGCTCGTGGGATCGCTCGGCTACCTGCTCGCCAACCTCGACCACATCCGGACCGGCGAACTGGCGTTGCGCGCACGCCAGCTCGACGACGCCCTGGCCGAGGCGACGATCCTGCAGGAGGCGTCCCGGTTCCGGGATGCGGCCGCGACCCTCACGCAGATCCTCGCGGACGATCCCGGCAACGAGGAGGCGATCGGCGGCCTGGTGTTCTGTCATTGGCACACGGCCTCGCGCAAGACCGCGACCACGCACCTCGATCAGGCCTTGAAGGCGCTGGACGCCCACGCGCCGATCGTCGCGAAGAGCACGCCGTTGCTGCGCCTGCGGGCCGAGATCCTGGAGGTCCTCGACCGCAAGCCGGAGGCAGAGCAGATCCGCGCCGGACTCGGCCCGGTGACCGGGGCCCTCGACCACTTCCTGATGGGCAGGGCGCAGCTCGCACGCGGCCACCGCGGCGAACGGGCGGCGTTCTCGCGCGCCGTCGAGTACCTGCGCCGGGCGCTGATCGCCAGCGACAAGCAGCGCGTGACCTTCGCCTTCGAGTACGCGCATGCTGCCGGCCACGTCACCGACCGCAGCGTCGCCGCCGACTGCGAAGCGCTGCTCAGCGAGCGTTGGGCTGACCGCGGCCTCGCCTGGTTCTGGGCCGGGTTCGCGCATCAAGGCGTCGACATCGGCAAGGCGATCGCCTGCTACCAGAAGGCCGTCGCGCTCGATCCCACGCTCTTCCTCGCCTGGGACAACCTCGGCGCCGCGCTCGCCAACCGCGGCGAGTTCGTGGCGGCCAGGCAGGCGTTCGAACGCGGCATCGCCGCCAAGCCGAAGGCTGCCGGCCTGCGCCGCAACTTCGGCATCGCACTGATCAACCAGGGCGAGTTCGACCTGGCCGAGCAGGAGTTCCGCAAGGTGCTCGAGCTCGATGCAGACGACGTCGCTTCGCTCGTGCAGATCGCGGCATTGCAACGGCGCAAGCGCGATCACGATGCCGCCGAGAAGTCCCTGCGCAGCGCGCTGACCTTCGATCCCGACCACGCGCGCGCGCTCGGCGCCCTGGGCGAACTCCTCGTCGACCGCGGCAAGCACGACGAGGCCGTGCCCCTGCTGCAGCGGTCCATCGAGCTCGACCCCGAGGAGATCCTCGCGCCTTTCCACCTCGGCCGGGCACTGACCGCGAAGAACGACCTCTCCGGCGCCAAGGCGGCCTACGAGACGGCGACCCTCCGCTCGCCGACGCACGCCCAGGCCTGGACCAACCTCGGCCACGTCAAGCGCAAGCTCGGGGACCTGGCGGGCGCGATCGCCGTGACCGAGAAGGCGCTCGAATTGCGGCCGACGCTGCTCGAGCCGAACCGCAACTACACGATCATGCTGCGTGAGGCCGGGCGTGCCGACGACCTGCGGGTCCACGTCAAGGCCTGGGCGCAACGGATGCCGGAATCGGCCGAGGCCCTGCTCGAACACGCGCGCACGCACGTGCTCGACCTGCCCCCGGACACGGCGCCGGACCCGAAGGCGGCGCGCGCACTCGTCCAGGAGGCCCTGCGGCAAGGGGCTGCCGCGCGGCCGAATCTGCTACGCGTCGCGAGTCAGCTGCTCGCGATCGCGGGCGACCACGCGGGTGCGATCGAGGCCCTGCAGCTCCTGCGCCCGCAGCTCGCCGCCCAGGGCATGAGCCAGCAGCAACTCAAGAACGACGTGGACGTGCTGATCGCCCGGTACCGTCGGCAGCTCGCGGCCTCGAGACCGACGAGTGGTCCCGAGAGCCGCGGCCGGTGAGTTCAGGGCTTCTGTCCGCCGATCAGCAGATCGAGGCCACGTGACCAGGCGAGACCGAGCGCGTTCGCGCCCAGGTCGAGGACCGCGTACTGCGTGAACACGTGCGCGCCGACGAACGCCGGCTGGTTCGGGATCGTCGCCGGGATGCTCGCGACGCCGGCGGCGCTGGTCGGCGTGGTCAGGCTCGCCGTCGGAGCGACGTTCAGCCAGCAGCCGTTGGCGCCGAATCCGGCGAGGCTCAGCGGCAGCGGCACCGCGCCCCAGAGCGTCTTGCTGCCACCGATGTAGAGCACAGCGGTCGAGCTCGCCTTGGCCTGGGCGAGGCGCCAGGCGATGTTCGCGCCGATGTTGGGTTCGCCCACCGAGCCGCCGGTGTGGTCGGGAAGCAGCGCGTTGCTGCCCGTGCAGGCCGTGCCGAAGCTGGTCCACGAGCCGACCACGTGGTCCTTCCAGGCATTCATCGCCAGGTTGATCTCGTCGCGCAGCACGTCGGCAGCGCCTTTGCGCGCGGCCGTGTCGGCATCCGCGTCGACGGTCGCGTCGTTCACGAACGCGCCGGTCACGTACTCGACGAACTGGATGCCGGAGTTGGTGTAGATCGGCAGTTTCACATAGCCACCCCAGCAGTGGTGGTAGCCGTTGCAGCCGTAGCCGCCGCGCTTGTAGGCCATGTACATCGTGCTCACGAAGCTCGAGTACTCGGCTGCGGTCAGGCCGACCTTGGCGGATTCCTGCTGCAGCACGGCCGTCAGCTCGCTGACTCCGTAGCCGGATTCGGACGTGTTCATCAGGTCGTAGAACTTCTGCCGCTGCGAACCCAGGTAGCCGTTGATCACGGCTTCGTGCAGTTCACCGATCTCGGTCAGCGTCGTGCGGTTCGGCGTAGCCGTGCAGCAACCGATGTTGTGGTTGACTGCCGTGTTGCTCATCCCGAGCGCGCTTGCGGTCGTGTTCAGGGCCGCGAAGCCGTAGCGGGTCGCAATCGCGAGCGTCCGCGCGTTGTCGGAGTTCTGCATCATCTTGCCGAGGACCGTTTCGAGGTTCTCGGTGACCGGCAGCGTGCCGTTCGGGCAGCTGCTGCCCGCGGGATAGCCGGTGTAGACGGTCAGGTTCGAGGTCAGGAAGTCGGTGCCCTGGCTCACCCGGCGCATCGCGTGCACGTGGTGCAGGGTCTTCAACAGGCTCGCCGGTTCGATCACGCGCCCGGCATAGAGGTTGGCGAGCACGGAGCCGTTGGCCTTCTTGAGGTAGGCGCCGACCGCGCCGTCGCTGATGCCGCGCATCAACGCAGACACTCGCGTCTCGAGCGCATTGCTGTTGTTGACCAGGGCGACGTTGAAGTGGCCGCCGACATAGTCGAACGAGATCGGGCGCGAGCCGGTACTGCCCGAGATGTCGACGAACTGCTTCTGCGTCGCTCCCAGCAGGTACCAGGACTTGGGCATCGAGGTCTCCTTGACCGTGACCACGTTGAAGGTTCCGCCACCGGTCGTCTCGCTGAGGTCGTAGACGCGTGCGCCGTTGGTGCTCAGGTGGCTCTGCAGCGAGGCGGCGGACATGCCGTACCAATGCCACCAGGTCTTGGCGTCGGCACCCGTGTTGCCGATCAGCACGGCTGCGTAGTAGTTGGTCGAGTTGATCGAGTACTGGCGGATCAGGATCGGCCGGGCGTTGTTCGTGCTCGCGGCGTTGGTGATCGCGGCGATCGAGGTGTTGTAGAGCCAGAGCCAGCCTTTGTTCTCGCTGCCGGTGTTGCTGACCATGACCGCTGCGAAGCGTGGGGTGCTCGTGGCGGAGTCCTGCCAGACGTCGAGGCAGGTCAGGCGCGCGTTGTTGGTCGACAGGGCTGACGTGAGCTGCGCCCCGGTCACGTTGTAGTAGTGCCACCAGCTCTTGGCGTAGGTGCCGGAGTTGGTGACGAAAGCCGCGGTGTAGGTCAGCGTCGGTGACGTCGTCTGCACGCGCAGGTCGACGATCCGATAGCCCTGGCCAGCAATCGCGGAGAGCTGCGCCGTGGTCTGGCCGGTGTACCAGAGCCAGCCGGTCTTGTTGGAGTTGTCACGGTCCTCGATCGCGGCCGCGGGCGCGGCGATCAACAGACCCAGGACGAGGGAAAGGGTGCGGTGCATCGGTCCTCAGGGGGGTTGCGTAGGCCTCGGGAACTCCCGAGGCGGACCTTGAGTGCCGAACCCGACCTGGATCGAACAGATGGCGGGGGAGCGGCGTT
>CAZSKV010000034.1:0-1791 GCA_964607495.1 uncultured candidatus Brocadiaceae bacterium | reverse complement strand
TCGAACATCACCGACAAGGGCGCGCTGGTGCTCGGTGGCACGCACAACGGCTGGGACCTGAACGCCAAGATCGAAGCCCTCGAAGTCAACAACAAGGCGGACATCAAGAGCAGCCCCAAGGTGGTGGTCCGCAACGGGGGTGTCGCCTCGGTGTCGACCACGACGGAGTACCCGTTCCCGAAGGCGAAGATCACCTCGTCGGGACAGAACGTCACGACCGACATCGACTTCAAGAAGGTCGGCATCACGCTGAACATCCGCCCGGTGATCGCCGGCACCGACATCGTGATCCTGCAGGTCTACGCCGACGTCTCGGCGATCACGGGCTTCGCCGCCACCGATCCGGTGTCGACGCCGATCGTCTCGTCCCGTTCGGCCACCACGGCCGTGCACGTCCTGCGCGGACAGACGACCGTGATCGGCGGCCTGCTGAACCAGCTGACCTTCGAAGGCGAGACCAAGATCCCGATCCTCGGCGACATCCCCGTGCTCGGGATGTTGTTCCGGTCGTCCTCCAAGACCACGACCAAGACCGAACTCCGCTTCTACATCACCCCGCGGATCATCGAGGGTCCACGCGGCTTCAAGGCCGAGCGCATCGACCCGATCGGTGGCTGAGCGGCGGCCGGGACGGCAGCCCGTGCAAGCCTGCGGTTAGACTCCCGTCCAACGTGCCGGCTGCCATGAACAAGGACCAGGACCAGCAGGGCTTCGCCCTCGTGCTCGTGCTGATCTTCACGATGCTCCTCTTCGTGCTGGTCACCGAGCTGGTGGAGACCGCGAAGAAGGCGCGCCTGACCGGCGAGAACGACGCCCTGCTCGCGCGCATGCGGAACCACCAGAGCTACGTGCTCTCGCAGGTCGAGGATTCGCTGCGCGACGACCTCGAGGGTGGGGCGGCCCAGTCCGCGGCCCAGGGCGGGGCAGGCGGCACCGGTGGCCTGCCGATGCCCGGTTCCGGTGGTGGCCAGGGTGGAGCCGGCGCGGGTGGCGAGGGCGAGACCCCCTCGGACTCGAGCCAGGACGCGTGGTTCGAGCCGACCTCGTACTCGGACAACGAGATCACGACCTACGTCTGGGTGGAGGACGAGAACCGCAAGTTCAACATCCTCACGCTCGTGAGTCCGGACGAGGAGTTCGCGCGCGAGTCGAAGGACCGCTTCGTGCGGCTGATCGACGTGTTGCGCGAGGAGACCGACAGCGACCTGTCGATTGCAGACGGCGAGCGCCTCGCGCGCACGATCACCGAGTGGTTGCAGGGCAACGGCCGCACCGAGCAGCTCCCGCGTCCGCAGCTCAAGAGCGACGACGAACAGGATCGCCGTCAGGTCTCGCTGCCGCTGCACCTCGAAGAGCTGCTGCTGCTGTCCGGCATCGACGAGGACCTGTTCTACGACCGCGTGCTCGACCAGAAGCTGATCCCCGGGCTCGAGTCGGTGCTGACGATCTACACGGCGCTGATCGTCGACGCGGGGGATCCGGCCAAGCAGCCGAAGGCGAACCCGGGCACGGGCGGCAACCAGCAGGCCCAGCAGCAGGCCCAGCCCGGCCAGAGCGGGCGGACCCCGCAGCAGCCAGAGGCCAAGCCGCAGCAACAGCAGCAACCGGGTCAGGGCGGCAAGAAGGAGCCCGTGCCGCCGGTCGGCGTCGGCGTCAAGATCAACATCAACACGGCCTCCAAGGCCGTGTTGCGCTCGCTGCTCACCGAATCGGAGATGCCGGATGCGACGATCGAGGCGATCCTGCGCTACCGCAACGAGGACGCGCCCGAGGAGGAGGAGCCCGCGGCCG
>CAZSKV010000033.1:0-4498 GCA_964607495.1 uncultured candidatus Brocadiaceae bacterium | reverse complement strand
CCGCCGTGATCTCCGCCGTCGACGCGCAGGCCTGCATCCGATCCAGGTTCTTCGCGATCTGCAGCTGGATGCCGTCGATCATGTCCAGGGCCCGCCGCGCGCTGCCGTTGGCCCGACTGGCCTGCAGGGCCTTCTTGCTGGAAAGGTCCTCCTCTCCGAAGTAGCTCGCCGCGACATAGATCGAATAGAACTGCACATCGAGCCCGCCCTCGCTGATGCGCGGCAGATCCATGTGTCCGGTCGTGCTGCGCTCGCGGATCTGGAAGCCCTCGTCGAGGATCGGCGACGTCGTGTCACTGTGCGTGTCGACCACGACCGCCGCGAAATGCAGCTTGCAGGCCTTCTCCCACAGCCCCTGGTCGTATCCCTGCGGGCAGGGCGGATGCTGGGCGGGCAGGAGCGACGCGGACAACAGCAAGGCCGGCAACGGGAGCTTCATGCCTGCATCCTCGGTAGGATGCGCCGCCTTTTCCACCGATGCGCCTGTTTGCGATCAGCGACCTCCACCTGAGCCTCGGCGTCGACAAGCCGATGGACATCTTCGGCTCGCACTGGGTCGGGCACGACGTGCGCATGCGCGAAGCCTGGGATGCGATGGTCGGACCCGACGACTGGGTGCTGGTCGGCGGCGACACGTCGTGGGGGCTGACGCTCGAGGAAGCCCTCCCCGACCTCGTCTGGCTCGGCGAGCGCAGCGGGCAGAAGATCCTGATCCGCGGCAACCACTGCACCTGGTGGGCCCGCGGCACTTCGGCCCGCAACAAGCTGCAGGCGATCGTGCACCCGTCGATCCGACTGCTGCAGGCGAACGCGTTCAAGCTGCCCGACGGCACGGTGGTCGTCGGCTCGCGCCTCTGGGATCCCCCGGGCGCACCCTGGTCCGACCCACAGTCCGAGAAGGTCTTCGCGCGCGAGCTCGCCTCCCTGCAGACCTCGATCCAGGAGGGCAGCACGCTCGCCGGCAGGCGGCTCGTGGCCCTCGTCCACTACCCGCCACGCTATTCGGACGGCCGCACGACGCCGGCCGTGCCGATGCTCGAAGCTGCGGGCGTCAGCCTCTGCGTCTATGGCCATCTGCATGGCAAGGATCTCGTGCATGGGTTCGTCGGTGAAGCCGGTGGCATCCGTTACTACCTCGCCTCGGTCGACGCGATCGACTTCAAGCCGATCGAGCTGCCGGGCTAGGTTGCTGGCCGCGCTCTGGTGCCTGGCGGCGCCGCTCGCCGCGCAGCAAGCCGATGACGTGTTCGCCTACCGCTTCGCGATCGACGACCTGCGCAACGGCCTGCGCCTGATCACGGTCCCCACGCCCTTCCCCGACACGGTCGCGTTCTACGTCGTCGTCGCGACCGGCTCGCGCCACGAGGTCGAGGCGGGCAAGTCCGGCTTCGCGCACTTCTTCGAGCACATGATGTTCCGTGGCACGAAGACCCGCTCCGCCGCCGAGCAGACCGCCTGGTTTAAGCGCATCGGCGCGGCCCGCAACGCCTACACCGAGGACGACTACACGGTCTACCACGCGACCTTCGACAAGCAGGACCTCGAAGGCGTGCTCGACTGGGAAGCCGACCGCTTCCAGAACCTCGAGTACTCGCAGAAGGACTTCCGCACCGAGGCGATGGCCGTGTTCGGCGAGTACAACAAGAACTTCGCGAACCCCGGCAACCGCCTCGACGAAGTGCTGCGCGACACGGCGTTCACCCGGCACACCTACAAGCACACGACGATGGGGTTCCTGCCGGACATCGTCGCGATGCCGCGCCAGTTCGAGTACTCGAAGAGCTTCTTCGCGCGCTTCTACAAGCCCGAGAACACGACCCTGCTGGTCGTCGGCGACGTGCAGCCGGAAAAGGTCAAGCCCCTGGTCGAGAAGTACTGGGGCGGCTGGGCGCGGGGCGCCGTCGCCGCCGAGATCCCGGCCGAGCCGCCGCAGACCGAGGCGAGGACCGCGCACGTGACCTGGGAGCAGCCGACCCAGCCCTATGTCGTGGTTGCGTTCAAGGGTCCGGCGATCGACGTGCAGCAGAAGGACATGCCGGCGCTCGACGTGATCGCCCGCCTGTGGTTCGGCCGCAGCTCGGAACTCCACCAGCGGCTCTACGTGCAGGAGCAGAAGGTCGACTACCTCGGCACGTCGTTCCCCGACATGAAGGACCCGTTCCTGCTGCAGATCGCCGCGCGCGTGCGCGACATCAAGGACGTGGCCTACGTCCGCGACCAGATCCTGCTGACCTGCGAACGCGCGAAGACCGAGCCGGTCGCAAAGGCCCGCCTCGAGGAGATCCAGCGCAACCTGCGCTATGCCTTCGTCGGCGGCCTCGACTCCGCCGACGCGATCGCGGGCGCACTCGCCGGATACATCGGCCGGCACCGCACACCGGCGGCGATCAACGCGCTCTACCGGCACTACGCGGAACTGACCAGCGACGACCTGCGCACCTACAGCGCGCGCTACTTCCAGGCCAACGCGCGCACGATCGTCACCCTCGCGAAGGAGCCGATCCCCGAACCGAAGCTCGAGCTGCCGCAGGCGCTGCTGCAACCGGGCGACACGCCGCTCGTGACGTTCCGGCTGCTCTTCAGGTCCGGAGCCCTGCTCGACCCTGCCGACCGGCCTGGCCTCACGAACCTGCTCGCGAACTACCTGACGAGCAGCAGCACGCGGCGCCGCAGCTACGAGCAGATCGTCAAGGAGCTCTATCCGATGGCCGCTGCGATCCAGGCCCAGGTCGATCGCGAGATGACCGTGTTCTCGGGCACCGTGCACCGCGACAACCTGGAGCGCTACTGGGAGCTGATGCGCGAGATGCTGCTCGAGCCGGCCTGGAAGCAGGAGGACTTCGAGCGCGTGCGGGCCGACCTCGTGGCCTTCCTCGACGACCAGCTGCGCCGCGGCAACGACGAGGAACTCGGCAAGGAGGTGCTGCAGAGCCTGCTGCTCGCCGGCACCCCGACCAGGCACGTCGTGGCTGGCACGCTCGCGAGCCTGCAGGCGATCACGCTCGGAGAATTGCAGCAGCATCATGCCCGGTTGCTGACCCACGCCGCGCTGACCGTCGGCCTCGCGGGCGGTTTCACGCCGGAGTTCGCCGCGCGCGTGCGCAAGGACCTCGCGCACCTGCCCGCCGGCGCGCCGCCGCCGGCCCCTGCCGCCAGAGCGGACACCCTACCGGCCGGCAACTCGCTGACGATCGTGCAGAAGAAGACGCCCGCGACCGGCATCCACATCGGCTTCCCGATCGAGGTCACGCGCGGCCATCCCGACTGGGTCGCACTCTGGCTGGTGCGCTCGTGGTTCGGCGAGCACCGCTCGGAGAACTCGTTCCTCTACCAGCGGCTGCGCGAGATCCGCGGCCTGAACTACGGCGACTATGCCTACATCGAGTACTTCCCGCGCGGGATGTACCAGTTCGCGCCCGACCCGAACCTCGTGCGCAAGCAGCAGAACTTCGAGATCTGGATCCGGCCCGTGCCGCCCGAGCACGGGCCCTTCGCGCTGCGCGCGGCCTGGTACGAGCTCGACAAGCTCGTGCGGAACGGACTCACACAAGAGGCCTTCGCGACGACCCGCGCCTTCCTGCACAAGAACGCGCCGCTGCTGCTGCAGACGCAGGACCAGCGCCTGGGCGCTGCGCTCGACGCCGCGCACTGCGGCACCGGCGAGTTCGTGAGCTACGTGCGCGAGGGCCTCGCGAAGCTGAGCCTCGAGGCGGTCAACGCCGCGATCCGGAAGCACCTGCGCAGCGACAACCTGACCTTCGTCGTCGTGACCGAGGACGCGCAGGGCTTTGCGGACGCCTGGCTGCGGCACGAGCCGGCGCCGATCCGCTACCAGGCCCAGCCACCGGCGGACGTGCTCGCCGAGGACCAGGTGATCGGCGACCTGCGCATCCCGCTCGCCAAGGAACGCGTGCGCATCGTGCCGGTCGACGAGGTCTTCCAGCGCTGAAGGGTCTGGTCGGCGCCGCCCTCGGGCTCTGCTGCGCAGCCTTGCTCTGGTTGTGGATGCGGGTGGGCGTGGAGCAGGAGGAAGGCGCGGCCCCGGCAATCGCGCCGGCCGCTGGCAGCCCGCAGACCGGGGTTGCGTCCGGCGGCGGCGCTTCGCTCCCGGGACGGGTCGCGGCCGATGACCCCGCGGCGGGTACGGTGGGCGGGCCGACCGCGCGCAAGCTGCTGCATGGCCGCACGGTCGACGTCGTGCCGATCGTCGCGCCGGCCGAGCTCGCACGCAGCGACGCGCTCGGCGCCTTCACGCTGCAGCAGCCCGCGACCGACGTCGAACTCGCCACGGGCGCACCCTACGTCGCGGTCCGCGTGGTCCCCGTGCTCGCGTCCAAGCAGCCACCCGGCGACCTCGTGCTGGTCGTTGCGCCGGCCCGCCGTGTGCGCGGCATCGTGCGCGACGAGGCAGGCGTCCTGCTCGGCGACGTTGCGGTGCGGCTCGAGCCCACCGAGCCGACCGGCATCGACCTGGTGCTCGACTGGACGCGGCCGGCGG
>CAZSKV010000032.1:0-11253 GCA_964607495.1 uncultured candidatus Brocadiaceae bacterium | reverse complement strand
CAGCGCACGGATTCCGGCCTGGAACTCTGGGTGGACCTCGGCCCGTTGGCGGCCCGCTGCGGCGTCGGGGACTCGATCGCCCTCTCCGGCTGCTGCTGCACCGTCGTGGCGGTCGCGGAACGAGTGGCGAGGTTCCACCTCTCAGCGGAGACGCTGCGCCGGACCTGGCTCGGCAGCGTGCGCCAAGGCACCCAGCTCAACCTCGAGGCTGCTTTGCGGGCCGGGGATCCGCTCGGGGGCCACATCGTCCAGGGCCACGTGGACGGCCTGGCCGTGGTGGTCCGCCCGGTTGGCCGGGAAGGGGGAGAATGGGGCGTCGAGCTTCCGGCCGGGCTCGAGCGCTACGCGGTCGCCAAGGGCTCGGTCGCGCTCGATGGCGTCTCGTTGACGGTTGCCAGCCTCGACGCGAGGCAGATGGTGGTCGCGATCATCCCACACACGGCGAGTGTCACGACGATCGGCACGAGAGCGGCCGGGGATCGCCTGAACGTCGAGGTCGACATCCTCGCGAAGTACGTCGAGAAGCTGCTGCCGCCGCGGTGAAGCTCAGAAGATCCCGCCGATGACCTGGATGAACGTGCCCACCGGCGCCGCCTCGCGCGCGTCCTCGAGGGCCCTGCTGACCTGCGTGAAGATCCGGTCCAGCTTCTCGGCCATGTCCTTGTCGTTGATCAGCCGCGGCAGCAGGCCGTCGCCGGCGACCAGCCGGTTCGAGACCTCGGAGAGGTTCGCGACCAGGAGCCGGCCCTGTTGCCCGGTCTCGGCATCGCCGAGCAGGCTGCCCACCAGGCCCGCCTGGGGATCGTTGGCCTTGCGGGCGATTCCCTGGACATCGGCGAGGATGTTGCGGGTCTTCTCGCCCGACTCCGGATCGCTGATCAGGACGCCGAGAGCGCCCTTGGCTTCGACCAGGTTGCGCCCGACGAGGCGCGCATCGGCGACGAAATCCGCCAGGTCCTGGCCCATCTTCTGGTCGTCTACCAGCCGGCCAAGCGGCCCGGTGCCCTGGTTCACCTTGTCGGTGATCGCGCGGATGTTGTGCGCGGCGGCGGCGACGTCGTCGGCGAGCTGGTCGTCGGCCGTGAGGCGGCCGAAGAGGCCGCGGCCGCGCCGGACGGAATCGAGGATCGCATCGAGGTTTTCGGCCGCGGCAAGTACCCGGTCGTGCAGGAGGCGTTCCTTCAGGAGCGCCCCGATCGTGCCCTGGGGGTTGGTCGCGCTCTCGAAGGTCGCCCGGATCGCTGCCAGGGCCGCGCTCAGGTTCGCGCGGTTGTCCTCGCCGGCGAAGGTCTCGCCGAGGGAGTCGAGCGGGCTCCCGGTCGTGCGCCCGACGAGCGGCGCCGCTGCCGGCTCTACATCGCTGGGCCGGCCCGGGTCGATATCGACGCTCTTGCCGGCCAGCAGGTTGGCGTCCTTGATCTTGATCTCGTAGCTGCGCTTGAGTTGCACGGGCTCGTGCATGCGCAGCTCGACCGTGATCCTCAGGTCCGGCCGATCGGGATTCTCCGCATAGACGACCGACACGACCTGGCCCGCGCGCCGGCCGAGCACGTAGACCGGATCGCCGTCGCGGAGCCCGCCGGCATTGGCGAAGCGCACGACCAGGGTCTGCACCGGCTGCAACGACAAGCTGCCGAGGTTGAAGGTCGACCAGAGCAGCAGGCCGAGCCCGAGGAAGAAGACGACACCGAGCACGGTGTCGCGCTTGGAGCGATCGGTGGTCATGTTGGTCCTTCTCTGCGCATCGTCAATCCGTACCGCTGCCGAGGAATGCGTGCACCAACGGAGTTGCACAGGCGCGCATCGCCTCGACCGGGCCCTCCGCGCCGATCCTGCCCTCGTCGATCACGCCGATCCAGTCGGCGACGTCGAACGCGAGCGCGCGGCTGTGGGTGACGACCAGCCCGGTCACGCCGAGTTTGTCCCTGACCTCGACCAGCAGGCGGTGGATCTGCTTGCAGATGATCGGATCGAGGCCCGCGTTCGGCTCGTCGTAGAGCACGTACTCGGGTTTGGTGACCAGGGCGCGCGCCAGACCCGTGCGCAGGCGCATGCCGCCCGAGATCCGTTCCGGCAACAGGTCGGCCGCCTGCTCCATGTCGACGAGGCGCAGCACCTCGATCACGCGGGCATGGATGTCGGCCTTCGTGAGCTTCTGGCTCACGCCGCGCTGGCCGTGCTCGACCAGCGGCAGGGCGACGTTCTCGGCGACGGTCAGCCAGTTGATCAGTGCGCCGTTCTGGAACAGGTAACCCATGCGCGTGCGCAGCTGCCGCAGGCCGGCGGCGTCCAGTTGCGGCACTTCCTTGTCGTCGACCACGATCGTGCCGCGGTCGGGCTTCAGGATTCCGATCACGTGCTTCAAGGTCACGCTCTTGCCGATGCCAGACCGGCCCATCAGCACGTAGGTCTTCCCCTTCGGCACCGTGAAGCTCATGCCGCGCAGGATCTCGCGGCCACCGAGGGTCTTCCAGACGTCCCGGACTTCGATCACGAGATCACCAGGTAGTAGAAGAACCAGGTCAGGATCAGACCCTCGAGGATGATCAGCAGCACCGAGTTCTTGACCGCACTGGTGACCGCGAGTCCGACGCCGAGCGCGCCGCCGGCGGCGCGCAGTCCCGCCGCACAGCTGATCGTCGCGATCGTCGCCCCGAACACCATGGCCTTGAAGATGCCCGAGAACACGTCCTTCGGCAGCAGCTGATCCGGTGCGAGCAGCGACTCGTGCACGGACTGCCAGTAGCTGGCCGGCGTGATCCCGAGGTTCGAGTAGGCGACTACGCTGCCGCCGAAGATGCCGAGCAGGTCCGAGAGCGCGGTCAGCAGCGGGCACATGACGGTCAGGGCAAGCACGCGCGGCAGCACCAGGAAGTCGACCGGATCCACCGACATAACTTCGAGCGCCGACACCTCGTCGGAGACCTTCATGGTGCCGAGCTCGGCCGCCATCGCCGAGCCGACCGTGGCGGCGAGGATGACTGCCGTGATGAACGGGCCCATCTCGCGGCAGGTCGACAGGGCCGTGATCGTGCCGACGCTGCCGGAGAGGCCGAAGCGGCGCAGCTCGATGCCGGTCTGCAGCGCGAGGATCATGCCGGCGATCGTGGCGACGGCAAGCGTGACCGGCAGGGCCCTGACTCCGGCGGCGAACCCGGAATCGAGCACGAAGCGCAGCCGTCTGGGCACGCGCGGCAGGGCCAGGCATACCTGCAGGAAGAGGCCGACACAGAACCCGGCGCCCGCGAGCTGGGCGCGCACCGCGGCCCCGGTGTCACCCAGGAACTTCATCGACCCGCCTCCGCGGCGCTCGGCGTCGAACTCGCGCCGAAGCGGATCGGGATGAACTGCAGGAGGTTCAGCACGCTGCTGTCGCGATTGGACTCGTAGCTGAACAGGAACGGAACACTGGTCTGGGTCCGGTCGCCGCGCGTGCGCGTCGTGAAGAGATCGAGCGCCGTCCTGGTCGAGTGGTCGTCGGCGGCGAGCGTCTGCTCGCGGTAGAGCGTCCAGATCCACCCGAAGTGCTCGTCGACGCCGAGCGCGCTGCCGGATTCGTAAGGCCAGGGCGAGAGGAGTTGCAGGTCGCGTGTGCCGTTGGCGCGCTTGCCGCGATGGGCGAACGGCCAGAGCTTCCAGAAGTCGTCCTCACCGCCCTCGCGGCGGTCCCGGTGCGTGTGCCACCAGAACGGCAGCACCCACTCCTGGGTCTGCGTGCCCTCGGGATCGTCGTAACGGCGGATCCAGATCAGCGGCCACAGGAACGACCAGGCGTGCTGGTCGTCGGTGTCCGTGCGGGCCACGAAGGGCCACAGGGACCAGCGTTGGATCGGATCACGTGCATCGCGGTCGTAGTCGTGGTGGTAGATCGGCCAGAAGAGGTCGAGGCTCTCGCTGCGGCCTTCGATCGAGGTGCCGCGGAAGAACGGCCACAGCACGGTCCACGAGCGGACCCGTCCCGACTCGCTCCACTGCCGGCCGTAGAACGGCCAGAAGAGGAATGTGTGCAGGGGATCGGCGCCATCCTGCTGTTCGACGCTCCACTGCAGGAACGGCCAGAACAACGCGAAGCGCGCGAACTTGCCCGGATGCACGTGGCGGCCGAAGAACGGCAGCACGTGCCACCAGCGCGGCGAGCCCTCGGTCGTGCCGCCGCCCCAACCGACCAGGGGCCAGACCACCTTGTAGCCGACTTCACCCTCCTTCTCGGTGCGCACGAAGAGCGGGAAGAGCACCGCCTGGAAGCGGTCGTAGGTCAGCCAGTCGCGTTGGTTGACCCAGAACGGGAGGACCGAGAAGTAGTTCTCCTGTCCGTCGGCGCGCGAGCCGCCCCAGACCAGCGGGAAGAACGCGTACCAGTCGGTCTCGAACTGCTCGTGCTGGTTCTTGCGCCGCAGGTAGTACCAGAGCGGGAAGAGCCGTGAGGAGTTCTCCTCGCCGTCGGTGCGCACCCGCCCGAAGGGCCAGAGGAACTGATGCTCTTCGAGCGGACCTTCGGACACCCTGCGATAGAGCGGCCGCAGCCGGAAGTCGCTGCCACCGGCCGGGGTCTCCTCGAAGTGGACGATCGGCCACAGCACGTCGAGCTCCAGCACGCGGCCGTCCTCGGCGAGGCGGTGGCGGTAGAGCGGCGACAGGTTCAACTCGCTCGGCACCAGGGCGCAACTCGCCGTGCCCAGCAGCAGGGATGGACCAAGCGCCGCGCAAACCATGCGCGCGAATCGCGAGCCGTCGCCCAACCGCAGCATCCACCGAAACATATCCGAGACCCGCGGTCGGCAGGCCATCCTCTTCGCGCCAGCCCGGCGATACCGTCTGCGCCCATGCCTCGCATCATGTCAGGGATCCAACCGACAGGGAGCCTGCACATCGGCAACTACCTCGGTGCGCTCGAGAACTGGGTGGCACTGCAGGGCAAGTACGAAGCATTCTTCGCGGTCGTCGACCTGCACGCCCTGACGATCCGCCCCGACCCGGAACAACTGCGGACTGCGGTCCGGGAGATCGCGATCGGCATCCTCGCCTCCGGGGTCGATCCGGAGCGGGCCACGCTCTTCGTGCAGTCCCAGGTGCCCGGCCACGCCGACCTGATGTGGATCCTGAGTTGCTACACGCCGCTCGGGGACCTGCACCGGATGACGCAGTTCAAGGACAAGTCGGCGCAGAACGCCGACAACATCAACTCGGGGCTCTTCACCTATCCGATCCTGCAGGCGGCCGACATCCTGCTCTATCGCGCCGACGCCGTTCCGGTCGGTGAGGACCAGGACCAGCACCTCGAACTCGCGCGTGAGATCGTGCGGCGCTTCAACGGCCTCTATGGCCAGACCTTCCCCGAGCCGATGACCATCAAGTCGGTGGCACCGCGGGTCCTCGGGACGGACGGCGTCGCCAAGATGTCGAAGTCCAAGGGGAACGAGATCGGCCTCTTCGAGGAGCCGGACGAGACCTGGCAGAAGCTCCGCGTGGCCAAGACCGACCCGGCCCGCCTCCGTCGCACCGATGCCGGCGAGCCGGATCGTTGCAACGTCTACAGCTATCACGGCTTCTTCAGTGACCGGGCCACGTGTGAGCGCATCGCGACCGAATGCCGCACCGCGGCGATCGGCTGCGTGGATTGCAAGAAGGTGCTCGCCCAGAACCTGGAGGCCGTCAAGGGCCCGATCCGAGAGCGGGCCAGGCAACTGCGGGCGCATCCGTCCCGGCTCGAAGAGATCCTGGCCGAGGGGGCACGGCGCGCCCACAAGGTGGCAGCACAGACGCTGGCGGACGTTCAGCAACGAGTCGGGATCCGTGCGAGGAGCTAGACGATGAGGATGGTCCTGCGATTCTTGGTGCCGGTCGTCATGTGCCTTGGTTGCGCCAGCGGAACCGCACCCAAGGTCGACTCCCCCGAAGTGGTGCGCGAGCTCGAGCGCTTGCGCGCACCCTTCCAGACCGAGCGGACGATCGTCGCCGATCGCGTCGAGATCGAGATGTCCGCGAACTTCTACGGCACGGAGTGGGGCGCGCCGTCGATCGACCGGAGCCTGCACGAGTTCTCGAGCAAGAAGGAGGCCAACCGCGACGAGTACCGCTGGACCAATCGCGCCGGAGGCCCGCAGGTGCCGCTGCGATTCATGGTCGGCAAGCAACGGTTCGTGGTGCTGCGCTCGGCTTCCCTGCACGTGCTCGGCGGCGGGCAGGCGGTCGTGTTTGGCGTCACCGCGGCTGGCGCGGTCAGCATCCTCGAGGGGACAGCCCGCCGTGACGTCGCCGAGTTCCGGATCGAAGACGGTGTGCTCCGCGCGCGCTGATAGGTCGCCGTGGCTCGCGCTGCTGCTGACCGCTGCGTGCGGAACGCCGATGCCGTTGTTGCAGGGCCCGGATGGGCTCGTACACGACCTCCTCGCCGACCCGGCCGTGCGGGCCCGCTACGAACTGGCGTTGCAGCGAATCCACCAACGGGATCCGGCCGGCGCCGTGCCGCTGCTGCAGGAGGTCGTGCGCGCGGCTCCCGAGTTCGCCCCCGCGCACGAGGTCTACCAGGACACGGCGCTCGAACTCGGCCGTCTGCCCGAGGGCAAGCGCATCGAGGACGAGATGCGCGCGTTCTATGCCACTGCTCCAGGCAGCCAGAACTCGCCGCTGCAGCTCTATCTGCGGGCGCGCATCACGGCCGACACCGGCAAGCAGATCGAAGCGCTGAACCAGGCCCTGGCGCGTGACCCTGGGTTCTTCCGGGCCCATCTGGCGCTCGGCCGCTTGCGCCGGAGCCTCAACCAACTCGAGCCGGCGATGAGCTCCCAGCGCGCGGCGTTGAGCAGCAATCCGCGCTGTGCCGAAGCCAGCCTCGAGCTCGCCGAATTGCTGGTCGCGGCCGGACGTGGCCGCGAAGCGGAGCCGCACTACCAGAACTACATCCGCCAGGAGCCTTCGGATCGACTCGCGCGCAAGCAGTACGCGCAGTTGCTGATCTACGAACTGGCACAACCGACGCTGGCGCGACCAATCGTCGAGGCCCTGCGTCGCGAGGATGGTGGCGACGTGGACGTGCTGATGGATCTCGCCGCGGTCGAGTGGAAGACCAGCCGCGCTGCCCAGGCGCGCGAGCTCTACAAGCTCGTCCTGGAGACCGATCGCACGCAGTCGCGGGCGGCACTGAACCTCGGGAACCTCTGGTACGAGGTGCTCGCTCGTGGTTCGCGGGAGCAGAAGCAGGTCGCGTGGCGCAAGGCGCGCATGGCCTACCTCTACTACCTGAACATGCGGCGGCACGATGGCGTGCTCGATGCGCTCGACTACCACCTTGGGGTTCCGTACCGCCTCGAGCGGATCGCCGCGGAGGTGGGGCCGCACGATGGCAGGGTGCCCGCGCTCGACGACTTCTAGGCGTCCGCGCGCTGCCTCGTGTCCAGCGCCACCTCGGGCAGCTCGAGGCCCAGCGTCGCCAGCGACGCCGCGAGGCGCATGCGGTCAGCCTGCACCCAGCGGTCCACCTGCACTCCTGGGGATGCGAGCCGGTACCGCGGCGAGTCGATCTTCGCGAGCACGAATCCATCCCCTGCAGTCCGGCCCAACACATTGCGGAGGTCGAGGTTGCGGTCGCGGAAACCAGCTGCATGCAGCCGGTGGACGAATCTGCTGAGTTCGCGCAGGCAGGCGTCGCGTTGCCTGGGAGCAAGTTGCGGGAGCAGGTGATCGAGACGCAGCCCGTCCCAGGCCTCGGTCACGAGCACGGCTCGGCGCAGGAAGGCGAGCCCCCGCGCCTCGAGCAACGCGAGGGGCCGGGGGCCGGGGAAGCCGTGCGCGATCAACCACTGCAGCGCATCCCGTTCGCGGGCCGCGCGAGAGGGGGCGAGCCAGGTCGTACGCGCGACGCCACGCCACCGGTCCCGCAGCCGAGCGTAGTCATAAGTTTTCACATAGAAACAGTTTGTGCCAGCTTCCACGCGCCGGACCCAAGAGGAGCGGTGGTCGGTGACCACCCTGCCCAACTCCCGCCTCGACCACCCGGCGTGAGGCCCTAGCGCCGATGCCAAGAGCGTTTCACTGGCGGCGTCCGCGTGCCAGACCTCGACTCGTGCGCTCATGGGGAGGCCCTCGCCTGCATGCTCACAGTATAGTTGTCTCCACCTTATTCCCCATCTGCACGGAGGTTATGCTCCTGGCCGCTCGCATCGGACCGACGCCGAAGCTGCACGCCTCGAGCCCCAGTCCTTGGTGCGCGGAAGGAATCCAAAGGGAGGCCTGAGCAACGGATGAAGACCATCACGAAGAAAGAGCTGGTCAGCAGGATTGCCGACCGGACCGGTGTCACGAAGGTCGTGGCCAAGGACATCATCCAGATGTTCCTGGACGCCATCATCCAGGAGCTCGCAGCGGGCAACCGCTTGGAGTTCCGGGAGTTCGGCGTGTTCGAGACCAAGGAGCGGGCGGCGCGCCGGGCCCAGAATCCACGCACGCTCGAGAAGGTGGATGTGCCGGCCAAGAAGATCGTCAAGTTCAAGGTCGGCCGCCTGATGCGGAAGAAGGTCTCGGGGCTCGCGGACGATGGCGCCGAGGACGCCTGGGAGGACGACGAGGACGCTGACGACGCAGTCGAGAAGGGCCGGCGCAGCGATCAAGGCCTGGGGAGCTGAAGGGCGCGGGGCAGGCCGCAACTCCCGCAGGTCAAGCCTTGGCCAGGGCGGCGGCCAGGTCCTCGATCAGATCGCCCGCATCTTCGATGCCGCACGAGAGGCGGATCAGGCCGTCGCGGAGGCCGGCACGGAGCCGTTCCTCGCGCGGAATGGACGCATGCGTCATCGACGCCGGATGGTCGACGAGGCTCTCGACCCCGCCGAGGCTCTCGGCGAGCGCGAACAGACGCAACGAGGACACGACGCGCTCGGTCTGCTTGACGGTCGCCTTGAGTTCGAACGAGACCATGCCGCCGAAGCCGCGCATCTGCCGCCGGGCAAGCGCGTGCTGCGGATGCGACTTCAGACCCGGGTAGTGGACGCGGCTCACCTTGCGCTGCCGTTCCAGCCAGTTGGCGACCACCTGGGCATTGGCGCAGTGCCGGTCCATCCGCACGTGCAGGGTCTTGGTACCGCGCAACACGAGGAAGCAGTCGAGCGGTCCCGGGGTCGCACCGACGCTGTTCTGGAAGAAGGCGAGGCGCTGGCGCAGCTCTTCGTCGTTGCCGACCAGGGCGCCACCGACGACGTCCGAGTGCCCGCCGAGGTACTTGGTGGTCGAGTGCACGACGAGGTCGGCGCCGAGATCGAGTGGATTCTGCAGCGCAGGCGTCGCGAACGTGTTGTCGCAGACGACCAGCAGGCCGCGTGGCTTCGCGAGCTTCACGAGGGCGCGGATGTCGCAGAGCTTGAGCAGGGGGTTCGAGGGGGTCTCGACGAGCAGCAGACGCGTCTCTGGCCGCAACGCCGCTGCGACAGCAGACAGGTCGGCCATGTCGACGAAGGTCGTGTCGACGCCGAACTGGCGGTACAGCCTGGTCAACAGCCGGTATGTGCCGCCATAGAGGTCGTTCCCGGCGACCACGTGGTCCCCGCTGGCCAACAGGTTGATCACGCAGTTGATCGCTCCCATGCCGCTGCTGAAGCCGAGCCCGAAGCGGCCGTTCTCCAGCGCCGCGAGGTTGCGTTCGAGGGCCGTCCGCGTCGGGTTGCAGGTGCGGGAGTAGTCGTAGCCCTTGTGTCTGCCCGGCGCGGCCTGGACGTAGGTGCTGGTCAGGTAGACCGGGGTCATGATCGCCCCGGTCGAGGGATCCGGATCCTGGCCGGCATGGATGGCAAGAGTGGCGAACCCGGGTCTCTTCGGCTTGGCTTTCATCGCGTCCGCGCGAGCATAGCCGCCGTCGTTGCGAACCGAGAGCGTGCAGCCGTGCGGCTATGCTCGCGGCCCACCCATGCAACCAGCAGTCCACCGCTTCGACCTCGAGGCCCTCGAGTTCCAAGTCGTCCGCGAGCTCCTGGCCGAACGCATGGCGACGCCGCTCGGACGCAATGCGGCCCAGAGCCTGGCACCGCTGTCCTCGGTGGATGCGTGCACGCGCGCGCTGCGCCAGGCGAAGGAGCTCGCCGGCCGGTTGCTGGCCGGTGAGGCGCTGCCCACATCCGGCATCAGTGACGTCCGGCCGTGGCTGAGTCAGTTCTTCGCCGGCGAGCGCCTGCCGGAAACGCGCGAGCTGGCCGACCTCAAGCGCCTGCTGCGCGCCGCCTGCCGCTGCAAGGCCTGGCTCCTGACCGATCCGAGCCTTTGTGCGCTCGCCGAACTCGGCGGGCGCTTCCCTGGCGTCCAGGATCTCGCGGACGAACTGGACACGATCCTCGACGACCGCGGCGAGGTCCTGTCCACGGCCTCGCAGAAGCTGGCCACGGTCCGTCAGGAGATCGAGCAGGCCGAGGTGTTGGTACGCGCGGCCGTGCAGCGGTTCCTGGCCAACGACGAAGTACGCAAGTATCTGCAGTCGGTCGAACCGTCGTGGCGCCACGGCCGTCCGGTGTTCCAGGTGCGGCAGGAGCATCGGGGGCGGATCGCCGGCGTGTTGCACGACCGCAGTCAGTCCGGGGCGACCTTCTTCATCGAGCCTTCGGGCGTCGTCGAGGCGGCAAACCGTCTCTCGGATGCCAAAGCGGCCGAACACCGCGAGATCCAGGTGATCCTCGCGCACACCTGCCGCGGCCTGCGGACCCTGCGCCCCGAGCTCGAGGGGACCTTGGCAGCCATCGCCGGCCTGGATCTCGCGTTCGCCCGGGCGCGGATGATCGTCAGCGACGGCTTCGTCGCCGCTCCGGTCCGCGAGAGCGGACCCCTGCGGATTCGGCGTGGGAGACACCCGATCCTCGTGCGCCGCGGCGACCACGACATCGTGCCCCTCGACGTGACCCTCGGGGATCCGTACCGGATGCTCGTGATCACCGGCCCGAACACGGGTGGCAAGACGGTCGCCCTGAAGACGATCGGTCTGCTCACCCTGATGGCCATGGCCGCGGTCCCGATCCCGGCCGACGAGGGCTCCGAGTTCCCATTCCTCGACGGTGTCTTCGCCGACATCGGCGACGAGCAGGGGATCTCCCAGAACCTGTCGACCTTCTCTTCGCACGTCGGGCGGATCGCGCGCTGTCTGCGCGAGGCAGGCTCCACTTCGCTGGTGCTCGTCGACGAACTCGGGGCCGGTACCGACCCGGAGGAGGGCGGTGCGCTGGGCTACGCGACGCTCGAGGAACTCGAACGCCTGCGCGCGTTTGCCGCGGTCACGACCCACCT